>JAFQZI010000072.1 GCA_017406005.1 Oscillospiraceae bacterium
AAAGTACAGGATCATATCCCGGTCTGTCATGGTAGATGCAGTGATTGCCTGTGTATGATTATCTGTTACGGCAAAATACTTGCTTTGTGTTGTAGTAAACAGATGGGCTGCCTCCTGGGCGAGAATCATGGAACCGCCCTGCCCCATACAAAACACTTTATCTGCCTGCTCGATCATATCTGCCGCCTGTTTGATCTTACGCTCATCGATCAGTTCCAGTGTCTGCGTCATCGCATCAACATCTGCTGTATAGATTTTTCGTATAATCTCCGAAAAGCTGTCCGCATCGGTTACCTCTCCGGAAAGCGGGCTGAGCCCACTCGCAGATGCTGTTACGGACCTTGCAATATCCAGACGAAATTCATTGTATCCTTTATACTTCAGCCTGCGGACAAAGCGAGATATTGTCGCTTCGGCAACCTCACTTGCTGCAGCAAGCTCTGTAATGGACAGATTCTGCGCTTCCGCCCGGTGGGCAATCACATAATCCGCCGCTTTTTTCTCCGCGGCCGTCAGATTATAATATTCCTTACTGATCCTTTGAGTGAAGCCGGTTTCTGTCATTTTTTCAGGCTTACGCCGGTTCTTCTCCGTACTCACTTTGTCAACTCTCCCAGCATACAGTCAACATTCACAAGCATACGAGGCAGATGGAAGGGGCCTTTGAATGTTGAGCCTTTGGTTGAAGGCATCGTTGGAAGTCCGTCACGCCGCAGATAACCGTACCACTCTCCGTATTCCGGATCGGAAAAGTGTGCTTTACAATATTCAAGAGTCTTATAAAACCAATCCAGATACTCCTCTTTTCCGGTATCGCGGTAAAGCATCAGGGAAGAAATCAGAATCTCATCATGCGGCCACCAAAGCTTCATATCGTGCTCATAAGCCTCGGGCGGTTTTCCAAGACAGTCGACAAAATACAGCAGGCCACCGTATTCCTCATCCCAGCCGGCGTGGATTGCCCAGTCAAATATCTGCTCCGCTTTTTTTACAAGTTCCAGGTCACCGGTACGTTTTGCATGTTCCAGCAGGAACCAGACTCCTTCAATATCATGCCCGGGATTAACGATACGCCCTTCCGTAAATTCGGTACGGGCTTCGCCGTCAGGGCCGACATTTTCCAGGACACATTTCAGTTCCGGATGATAATTATACCGGAAAATCTCGTCCACACACTGCTGAGCACGTGCCTCATAAAGAGCTTTGCCTTCCGGATCCGTGCGCATCAGGACACTGGTAACATTAAGGTAAATCATCGGAAGCCCGAATGACCTGCCTGTGCGCGTCTCCGGAATGGTCTTGGGCCCGAGACCTGTCGGATCCGGAGCCCCGTGCCAAAGATCCCAATAAATCTCGTAAGCCCGTTTTGCCCGTTCAAGGCACTCTTTTTCTCCGGTTATTCCGTAGTATTCGGCATTGGCCATCGCATAAAATGCTTCAGAATAGAAATATCTCCTCTGACGCAGCGGCTTCCCATCTGCCGTCACGGTAAAGTACATCCTGCCGTCCGCATCCGGATTGATGCAGCACTTCTCCATAAAGTCCAGGCAGGATTTTGATGCTGCCAGCCATTCCTCCTTTTTGCCGTATACCGCACACAACCAGGCAAAAATCCAGCCGCAGCGCCCCTGCATCCACACACTTTTATCGGTGGAATAGATCTCCCCTTTCCGATCAAGGCAGGTGTAGACGCCGCCATGTTCCCGATCCATCCCGTTTTTGAGCCAGAAGTTAATGCAGGTATCCAGTTCTTTCTGAATCCATGCTCTTGCTTCAAGCAGCTTTTCTCTCTGTTTCTGTTCCATAGTTCTCCTCCTGATTTGATTTTGTGTTTATGGGCTCTGTTGAATGAAGTTATTATACCATGTACGGTTTTTCGTGTCGAGACCAAAATGAAAAAAATTTTCTTAATATTTTGTTGTTGAAAAACTCTTTCATTAATGGTAGTATACTGTCATCCGAGAAATTTCAGAGCAATTTTACTTTTCAGGAGGATACTGACATGAAATTACAGGTTTATGGCATTCCCGTCGAAGTGGGACATTCCCCCGTTCTCGATCCGGGTTTTATCCCGATGCATCTTTATAATGAAGCATTCCTGAAGACAGCAAAAAAACCGATCGGCATTGCCGTGGAACGCGCAGGCGGTGAAATGGCCTCCTGTCACACCTTCATCCACGGTACACCGGAGTTTCTGGAAGCAGACCGGTATTATATCCGCCGTCTGGTAAAAACCCTGCTGTGGATGAAAGGCGGTTATAAAGTATACTGTGACAATAAAGAAATCTTCCTCTACCTTCGTGACGTTGCTTTTTGTGACGGAGGAGAACAGGATTTTGACTTCCATTACTTCACCAGGATTTTCGAACGGCCCTTCGAGGTGCTTTTTACTGAGGAAATCCCTGCAGCAAAGGACAGCCCGAAGCCTATGGGCGGCCACCTTAAAGGCTGTCGCATCGGTTTTGATGCCGGCGGCAGTGACCGGAAAGTTTCCGCTGTGATTGACGGTGAGACTGTATATTCCGAAGAAGTGGTGTGGTTCCCGAAAATCAACGCAGATCCTGATTATCATTACGACGGGATTGTCTCCGCTCTGAAGTCAGCAGCAAAACATATGCCGAGAGTGGATGCCGTCGGTGTTTCTTCTGCAGGTGTCTATAT
>JAFQZI010000073.1 GCA_017406005.1 Oscillospiraceae bacterium
CACGATCCCGAATGTCATGCCCTCTATCACGATCTGCACGTTCCTGAGCCTGACCAACGGCTTTAAGCTGTTTGACCAGAACCTTGCCCTGACAGCCGGGCAGCCGTTCATTATACAGCCCGGCGGAACCACGATCAAAACAACCGAAATGCTTGCTTTGAATATCTACAATACGTTCTATGGCTCCAGTTCTGCTTCGCAGGGTGTTGCCCAGGCAAAAGCCGTCTTGTTCTTTATTCTTGTTGCAGGCCTCGGGCTTGCCCAGCTTGCCTATACCCGCAAGAGGGAGGTGCAGCAGTGATGAATAAAAGCCAGTCTTTAAGCTCGGAACAGAGGAGCAAAACCATTCTTTCCATCGTTCTGGGTATCATCTGTGTCATTTATGTTTTGCCGGTTCTGACAGTTGTTCTCAACTCGTTTAAAGTAAATACGTATGTCAAAACCGATACCTTTGCCATTCCGAGAGGGGAAATGTGGGCAGGCTTCCAGAATTTCATCAAGGGTATGACCTTCGGCAACTACCCGTTCTGGAAGAGCGTGCTTTACAGCACATCCATCACCATTCTCTCTACCGCGATGATTCTTCTGTTCACGTCCATGGCGGCGTGGTATATTGCCCGCGTCAACTCCGTTGTCTGCAAGGGCATCTATTTCCTGTGCGTGTTTTCCATGGTCGTGCCGTTCCAGATGGTCATGTTCACCCTGTCTAAGACTGCGGATAAACTGCATCTGAACACCCCGTGGTCGATCCCCATTGTTTACCTCGGCTTCGGCGCAGGCCTCGCCATTTTCATGTTTGTGGGCTTTGTCAAGTCCATTCCCCTTGAGATCGAAGAAGCCGCCTCGATCGACGGCTGCGGCCCGCTGCGCACATTCTTCCTGGTGGTGTTCCCCATGCTGAAGCCGACTATGATTTCCGTCGGCATTCTGGAGATCATGTGGGTCTGGAATGACTATCTGCTTCCCTACCTCGTGCTGGATATCAACAAATACCGCACCATCCCCATCCATATCCAGTATCTCAAGGGATCCTACGGTACGGTTGACCTCGGCGCAACCATGGCATTGATTCTCCTCAGCATTATCCCCGTTATCATTTTCTACCTTGCCTGCCAGAAGCACATTATCAAAGGCGTTGCTGCAGGCGCTGTGAAAGGATAAGATAATTTCATGATTCGTTCATCCGGTATTTTAATGCCTATGTCCTCTCTGCCCTCCCCGTACGGAATCGGAACAATGGGCAAGGCGGCATATGAATTTGTAGATTTTCTGAAAGCAGCCGGCCAGAAATACTGGCAGCTTCTCCCGCTCGGTCCCACAAGCTACGGTGACAGCCCCTATGCCTCACCATCCACTTTTGCCGGCAATCCTTACTATATTGACCTGGATCTGCTGATCAAAGACGGGCTCCTCAAACGCTCCGACGTAAAGAATGTTTTCTGGGGCGATGATCCTGCCGTTACGGATTACAGTGCTGTCTTCAACGGGCGGTTTGAACTGCTTCGCATAGCCTGCCGGAACGGGTTTGACCGTTATGCACAGGAGATCGCGGATTTCCGTGCGGAAAATGCTTCCTGGCTGGAAAACTATGCACTTTTCATGAGCGTCAAGGCGAAGTTCAAAATGGCAAGCTGGCAGGAGTGGCCGGATGATGATATCCGCCTCAGAAAGCCGGAAGCTGTTGCCGCTTACACGCAGGAACTTCAGGATGACATCCGTTTCTGGGTCTTCACGCAGTTCCTTTTCTTCAAACAGTGGAAAGCCCTTCGTGCCTACGCTGCAGAAAACGGAATTGGCTTTATAGGGGATGTGCCCATTTATGTGGCCATGGACTCCGCTGATATCTGGAGTGAGCCTCAGTTCTTCCAGCTGGATGAAAATCTGCGACCAAAAGAGGTCTCCGGCTGCCCTCCCGATGCCTTTAACGACGACGGCCAGCTCTGGGGCAACCCGCTTTATAACTATGACCGTATGAAGGCGGACGGTTTCGGCTGGTGGATCCGCCGGATCGAAGGTATTTCCCGCCTGTATGATGTCATCCGCATTGACCACTTCCGCGGTTTTGAGAGTTACTGGGCTGTCCCTGCAGGGGATGACACAGCCAAAAACGGAGTGTGGCGGAAAGGCCCGGGCATGGATCTTGTCGGAGTACTGACGAGCTGGTTTTCCAACCTGACCTTTATTGCCGAGGATCTCGGGTATACCACACCCGAGGTCATGAAACTCCTTTCCGATTCCGGCCTTCCTGGGATGAAGGTTCTGGAGTTTGCCTTTGATGCCCATGGGGATTCTGCCTATCTCCCGCACTGCTGCGCATTCAACAGCTCCATGTACATCGGCACGCATGACAACGACACGGTTCTCGGCTGGGTGGCTTCCACCGCAAAGAAAGACCTTGCCTTTGCACAGAGGTATGCCCATATCACACCGGATGAAGGCTGGTGCTGGGGTATGATCCGGGTGGGTATGGGTTCGCCCTCCAATCTCTTCGTCATGCAGATGCAGGATATTCTGGAGCTTCCCGGTTCCTGCCGGATGAACACTCCCGGGATCTCCACCGGCAACTGGCGCTGGCGTATGCTGCCCGGTTCCCTGAACCGTAAGCTTGCCAAACGCCTGAAAGAAATGACGGAGCTCTACCGTCGGGTTGTAACTGCGCCGAAAGCGAAGATTCCCGATTGAACCGTTACCGGATACAGGTTAATAAGGTCCCCCCGGAAGGGTCAGGTTTTCTGATCATTCCGGGGGGACCGTGTTTCAACGCATCAGCTTTTCCGTCTCGTGAGTAAAAGGATGATAATTGTCAGCAGTGGCCAGAGGATAATCGGCGTGATGCCTCCCTCCAGGCCGAATGCTGTGTCGTACCAGAGGCTGCCGACAGCTCCGGGATTCAGCCGGAACACGGACTGGCTGACGATCAGCCCGGAGTTGGGGAGCCCGAGGAGCAGATTCTGCGTGTAATTCCAGCCGGTATGGGCCAGAATAACAAACCAGATGCTGCCTGAAGAATACATAAGAATACTCAGACAGAAACCGAAGACATAGGCAGTCAGCAGCGAAACCGGAGTTACTCCGTTGTTGGCAGTATGAGCCAGCATAAAAAGCAGCGGGTTGACCAGCACGGCGAATACAGGCCCGTATCGTTCCCGAAGTGCACCCATAACATATCCGCGGAAGAGCAATTCTTCTGCAGCACTCTGAAGCAGCACAGCTGCAAAAGCGGCAATCAGAAAAAGCAGATGAAATCCGCTGTAAACCAGCGAATAATCCCCATGCACAATGGGAACAACCGCACAGCAGAGATTTAATCCTATGCCTGCAACTAATCCCCATAATGCCGTTCCTGCATTGTTTCCCCGCATTCCGTTCTTGGCTGACGAAGAAAAGCCGGTGAAGATCTCAGGCTCTGCAAAACGTGTAAATACGATAACGGACAACAGCACGGGCAAAAATGGCAAATAGGCAGCACCAAGCTGTTTCCATTTATTGTCCGGTAAACCGGAAAGCGGCCTGATGATCAGTAACCGTGCGAGCAGAAAGGAACCGTGCAGCATTATGGCAGCAGCAATTGCCACAAAAAACACCTGACAGCAGGGAAAGCCTGTTGGATTTTTCTGTTTTTTTCGGATCATCTGGATTTCCTCTTCGGAGCAATTTGATGTTTGCCGGCTCTATTTCCTTGACAAATTGTGCGGGGACGAATAAAATATCCCCAATCTTTGATAATAAGGAAGAAAAATCTGTGAGTACGATTACGGAATTATTCGGGATCAATGTTTTTAATGAATCTGTAATGCAGCAGCGTCTGCCGGAAGATGTTTACACGCAGGTTCTCAGAGCAAAAAATGAAGGAAAACGGTTGAGCCCGGAAGCAGCGGATGTCATAGCAAATGCAATGAAAGAGTGGGCGATTGAAAAAGGAGCGACCCACTTTACCCACTGGTTCCAGCCAATGACGGGTATTACGGCAGAAAAGCACGACAGCTTTATTTCTCCTTCGAGCAATGGAAAAGTCCTGATGGATTTTTCCAGCCGAGAACTGATTCAGGGAGAGCCGGATGCATCAAGCTTCCCTTCGGGCGGCCTTCGGGCAACGTTTGAAGCGAGGGGATATACTGCCTGGGATCCTACCTCCTATGCTTTCCTGAAAGACAATGTCCTCTGCATTCCGACAGCTTTCTGTTCTTACGGCGGTGAAGCGCTGGACATGAAGACGCCGCTTCTCCGATCCATGGAGGCAATTAATCGCCAGGGCTTGAGAATTATTCGTCTGTTCGGCAATCATACAGCCAAAGCGATCCGGACGACGGTCGGTGCTGAACAGGAGTATTTTCTCATCGACAGAAGAGTCTATGACAAGCGCAAAGACCTGATTTATACCGGGCGTACCCTTTTTGGCGCACTGCCGCCGAAAGGGCAGGAACTGTCTGATCATTATTTCGGGACGATCAAACCTCGTGTTGCCGCCTTTATGAAGGAGTTGGACGAAGAACTCTGGAAGCTCGGTATCATGGCTAAAACAGAGCACAATGAAGCAGCGCCGGGGCAGCATGAGCTTGCCTGCGTGTATACAACAGCCAACATTGCGGTTGACAACAACCAGCTTACCATGGAGACGATGCAGAAGGTCGCCCGGAAGTATGACATGGTCTGTCTCCTCCATGAAAAGCCGTTTGAGGGGATTAACGGAAGTGGGAAACACAATAACTGGTCTATCTCCACAGACGAGGGAGAAAACCTTCTCGAGCCGGGGGATACACCGTCCGAAAATGCACGTTTCCTCCTGATGCTTTGTGCTGTGATTCAGGCAGTGGATGACTATCAGGATATCCTGCGTCTTTCCGTTTCCTCCGAATCGAATGACTGCCGCACCTGCGGAGCAGATGAAGCTCCTCCGGCGATTTTGTCCATGTTTATCGGGGGAGAGCTGGAAAGCATCCTGACGGCTATTGAGCATGATGAATCCTATGGCGGCACCAGCCATGAAGAGTTTAAAGTCGGTGTTCACGTGCTTCCGAAGTTCCCGAAAGATTCCACGGACCGGAACCGTACCTCTCCGATGGCTTTCACGGGCAACAAGTTCGAATTC
Organism: Oscillospiraceae bacterium; assembly: GCA_017406005.1. Classification (GTDB taxonomy): domain Bacteria; phylum Bacillota; class Clostridia; order Oscillospirales; family Oscillospiraceae; genus Limivicinus. The sequence continues at coordinate 5,090 of JAFQZI010000073.1, forward strand.
CGTATGCCCGGTTCCATGCAGTCGCTTTCAGGGCCGAATGTTGTGCTGAATACGGCGGTGGCAGAGTCCCTCCGGCAGTATGCGGATATTCTGGAACAGTCTGAAGATTTTGAAAAGGATCTCCATGATCTGCTGAAAAGCGTCATTTCCCGCCACAAGAGAATAATCTTCAATGGCAACAATTACGGGCAGGAGTGGGAAGAAGAAGCGGCCAGGCGCGGGCTCCTGAACCTGAAAGCCCTGCCTGACTGTGCCCCTGCTTATCTCGCGGTAAAAAACGTTAAGCTGTTTACCGACCACAATGTCTATACCGGCACCGAGCTTCATGCACGCTATGAGATATCTCTCAGCACCTATACAAAGCTGATGACAGTGGAAGCTTTGACCATGCTGAATATGGCTCGCAGGGAAATTCTGCCGGCTGTCAGCCGTTTTTCGGGCGAGCTTGCTCGCACTGCAAATGAGAAGCAGTCTTTCTCCACGATGATTGACTGCAGTTATGAACTTGCGGTTTCATCTGAAATCAGTGAGCTTCTGGCATCTGCTTTGGAAAAAACGGATGCTCTCGGCCAGGCAATCAAAGGCGCAAAGCAGATCGAAGGATCCTACGAAAATGCGAGATATCATCGGGATGTGATCTTCCAGAAGATGGAGGATCTGCGGCGCGTCTGCGATAAACTGGAGCGGATGACGTCCAGAGAGTATTGGCCGTTCCCGGTTTACGGGGATCTTCTTTTCAGCGTGAAGTGATTTATTCTATAAAATCCGCGGGAGGGCGTAAGCCCTCCCGCTTTTTATGCAGGATTATTCTACAGAGTAACCTTGTTCCTTGAGTGCTGCCATAAGAGCTGCGCCGTGCGCTTCACCGCCGACTTCGCACACGATATGTACGGTTGTCTGGTTGGGCGTAATCCCGGTTTTCAGTCTGTCGTGCTCCACCTCGAGGATGTTTGCGCCGGCTTCTGCGATAATACCGAGAAGCTTTACAAGGCTGCCAGGCCTGTCGAGCAGTGTTACGGAGAACTTCATACGTCTGTGCCGTGCAAAAAGCCCTTGCTCGATGATATTCTGGATGAAGCTGACGTCAATGTTGCCGCCGGACAGCAGACAGACGACTTTTTTGCCTCGTACATCAATTTTTCCGCTTAAAACTGCGGCAACAGGTGATGCACCTGCAGGCTCAACAATCTGTTTGCAGCGTTCCATGAGCAACAGAATGGCATCCGCAATTTCTGTATCGGTAACCGTTACGACTGCATCTGCATATTTCTGAATGAGAGGCACCGTAATATCTCCGGGAGCCTTGACGGCAATTCCGTCTGCAATGGTGGAGGCTGTCTCGGTTGTGATCAACTCACCCGCAGCAAAACTGCGGGCAATGGCATCGGCCCCTTCAGCCTGTACGCCGCATACTGTGACAGACGGATTGACCTGTTTCACTGCAGCAGCGATGCCTGAAAGCAGGCCGCCTCCTCCTGCGGGGACGATGATCATGTCAGCATCGGGCAGGTCTTCCAGTATTTCTAAGCCGAGTGTTCCTTGCCCGGCAATGACTTCCTTGTCGTTATAAGGATGGAGGAATACGGCACCCTCTTCCCGGCAGATTCTGCAGGCTTCGGCATAAGCGTCATCATAGCAGTCTCCCGCCAGGACAACTTTTGCTCCGTATCCTTCAGTGGCCTGCACTTTAACAATCGGTGCGGCTTTCGGCATGACTATTGTTGCCGGGATCTGAAATTTGTGCGCAGCATATGCGACACCCTGGGCATGATTTCCCGCGCTTGATGCCACTACAGGGGCAGCTTCACCGCGCTCCATCATGCAGGCAATTTTGTTGCTGGCCCCGCGAATTTTAAAAGACCCTGTTTTCTGCCGGTTTTCACACTTCAGATAGACTTCTCCTCCCGTCATGGCTGAAAAAGTGGAAGAAGGATCAAGCTCTGTATGATGCAGGATAGGGGACAGGCGGGTTCTTGCCCGCCAGATCTCACTGATACTGAGTTCTGTCATTTCATCTTCTCCTTATGATTCGATCAAATTTATCTGTGTCTCTATTCTATTCCAAACATAGGAAGAAATCAACAGAAATTGTCAGGAGGCGACAGAACAACGTGATAAATTAGAAATAATATGATGTCATTATGAAAACTATTTGTTGCAAAAAAGCAATAATTGGTGTATCATAAGCATGCATGACTATAACCTCACGAAGGAGGGCTACTATGAAAAACAAAAAAAGAAAAAAATCCGGAAGAGTAATTGCTGTTTTGCTCTTTCTGATTATAGCTGCGGCGATTGTTCTTGCAGCAGTATGGTTTGGTGTTCTGAAATCTGTTGTGATGCCGGATAAACCGGTGGAGGAGGTTCCTGCCACGCCCGAAGCGGTTGTTGTCGCAGATCCGGAACCTACCCCGGAACCCACTCCGGAACCGACGCCGGAACCTACCCCGGAACCCGCAAAAACTCTGTCCTACAGTTCTGTCTATTCACCGATCGGGACCGGGATGATTACCTCTGGAACTTATGAAGGCGTGTCTTTTAGAGAAAGCACTTGGGTAACGAATTCGGATGGAAAAGAACTGTCAATTTCGGAAGACGGTAAAACAGTCGGCAGTGTTTCTCTTGACGGATATGTTACCTGCCTGATAAAACTCAGCGATGGCCGTATCGGAGCAGTATCCTGGATCGACAACGCACAGAAGCTCTTCATCCTGAATGCCGCTTCCGACGCAGTGGAAGAGACGGTTGATCTGCCCTCTTCGGCGCTCTGCTTCGCTGATGGATCCGGAGAGTACAGCTTTTACTATTCCGATGGTGTTAATCTCTATGGTTTCAACCTTGCGGAAAAAACAGAGGATGTCCTTTTTAACTGGACAAGCGTTGACGTAAGCGGGACGCGTGTTTCTGCCATCAACACGGAAGACGGTAAAGTCTTCCGCTGCCTGGTGAATTCCTGGCGTGATGATATGCTGAACTATGAGTCCAGCCTTGTAACGGTTACCGGTTCCGAGAGTGCTCCTTCGGAGAAGACAGAGCTTGTTCTTCTGTCCGGCAGCCCGATGGATACCCTGCAGGATGCGATCGTATCCTTCAATCGTGCACATGATAATACACGCATTGTGCTTAGAACGCTTGATTCGGAGGGTCAAGCCAATCCGGTCGCCGCACTCAGAAAGATTGCCCGTGAAGAGGGGAAAATGCCTGATCTGATTGATCTGACGGGAATGCCGTATCAGGTCCTTGCGGCTTCGGGAATGCTGGAGGATCTTACGCCCTACCTGGAACAGGACGGAGAGCTTTCGCTCAATGCTCTCGTTCCTCAGGTGTTTTCAGCACTTCAGGTCAACAACAAAATATACGGCACCGCATCCGGTTTCAGCATGACAGCGGTTCTTGGGCCGAGCCGCGTGCTTAAGGGGATGGACGGTTGGACGTTCCAGCAGTATAATAATATTGCTTCTACCATGGGAGACGGAACCTACCCGTTCGGTTCCACAGATACGCAGAGCAGCCTGCTCTATGATATGCTTGGCATGAACCTCAATCGTTTTGTGAACTGGAATGATCTGACCTGCCATTTCGACAATACGGATTTTGCCAGAATACTTGAGTTTATCAAACGTCTTCCGGCAGAACCGAGAGGTACCAACGATGCCGAGCAGATTCAGAAAGAGGTTCAGCTTCTGTACCGTGCAGCGATTTATAAACCGCAGGATGCTGTAAATGCTGCTGCTGTTGTTCCGGATCCGATCCTGATCGGTCTTCCTGTGCTGGAAGGATCAGGAAATGTCCTTACTCTGCACCGTGATTATGCCATGACGACTGACTGCGCCGATAAGGATATCGCATGGCAGTTCCTCAGGGAGAAACTGACAATAGCCGGACAGGCAAACAGCTGGCTTTTCCCGAGCAACGAATCAGCGTTTGAAGCAGTTCTCTCCGCTGCAGGAGAGCAGGCGGAGCTGACACGCACCATTCTCAACCATTCTGCACCGATTGTTGAAAATACGGCTATTTATGATCTTGTCCTGCAGACCAGTTCTGATTACTTTGCAGGCAATGGCAATTCCGAAGCGACAGCGCAGAAGGTTCAGGCTGCAGTAAGTGCCTATCTGGACACACTGAAAGGCTGAAGCTTCTGAATAATCTGCAGCGCACAAAGTGCGATGATAAAATAAAAAAAAGGCTCGGCAGTTCACATCAACTGCCGAGCTTTCTGCATTCCATATAATACCGTTTTTCTGCCGCGTGCCCGATCGAGAAACTCTTTTTCGGGAAAGGCCCGTACCTTGCAATACTGTCAAACAGGGTCGTTTTGTCCAGCGCAGGCAGCAGGATGGCGGCACACTTCTCACGGCGGCCCATCTCGATAGCGGCATCGTCATTGTGGATATAGTCAACAGTTCCGCCAAAACGGGCGAGATAATTACGGCAAAACCGGTCCGTCCGCGCAATCAAGGAAGCGTAGCTTTCTCCTTCTTCCTGCTTCAGCCGTGCAACCGAAGAACCGAACTGACGGACAAACTCTGCTATATCCGTCCCGAAAAGAACCCGGTGGATAGGTTCAAACACAATGGAAGCATCATTGATATTCACGATTTCAGCCAGGGCATACCGGTCACCGCATTTTTTTGCAGTAGCAAGGCTGTGATTTCCGTCTCCCACTGCAAGAACAACCGGAGCCGTCTCACGGTAACGGGCAGCAGCCTCGGCAATAAGCCGCTGAAAAGCCCGGTCGATCCGGTCTGCAGCAGCACCTGTAACCTGCCGGCCGACAAGATGACCTCCTCCGCAATTGAGCTCGAAGTCATACAGAAGCCTGCCTGGTTGAACACTGCTGAAAACATAGTTTTCCGGGTCGTTCATGAAAATCATGATATGGGGCATCTCCAATGGAGCTCCGGTTCTGATTTTCACACGGGCAGGAAGGCGCTCTTCAACGGTTCCTTCCGTGGCACGGACCAGAGAAACGGAATCCCTGCTGTAGTCATACTGGTCAAGATCCACCAGCCCAACGAGCCCCGGCCGTACCATGCCGGAGGGAAGTGTCCTTTCCACAAAGACATAACTGTCATTTACTTCCGTAAAAACGCCGCTTTCCAGATAATCCCGCATGATACGGTTGATGGATTCGGCTTCCTGGCCTATGTTCCTTGATAAATAGGCTTCGGGAAGCATCATGTGCAGCGTGCTGGGAGCGCTGCCAACGTATTGCTCAAGCGCGTCCCAATATTCCGGTTCGGCAGAATGCTGATCGCAGGCAATGACGCTCCATTTTTCCAATTCGACTGAGGGGGAAGGAATCAGAACATCAGCCCTGTTAAAAATCATTTTGTTCCGAAGATTCTGTCACCCGCATCGCCGAGACCGGGGACGATGTAGCCGTGATCATTCAGCCTTTCGTCAAGAGCGGCCACATAGATATCAACATCAGGATGATCCTGCTGCATTTTGGCAACGCCCTCAGGTGCTCCGATGACGCACATAAGCTTGATATGCTGTACGCCGGCATCTTTAAGGAAGGTGATCGCCGCTGAAGCGGAACCGCCGGTTGCCAGCATCGGGTCGACCACGATGACATCACGCTCTGTAATGTCGGGGGGCATTTTAAAGTAATACTTAACAGGCTGGAGCGTATCCGGATCGCGGAACAACCCGATATGGCCAACCTTGACATTCGGGATCATGTTGACCATGCCGTCAACAAGGCCGAGGCCTGCACGCAGAATCGGCACAATGGCCAGCTTCTTTCCGGCAATACGTTTGCAGTGGGCAGTTGCTACAGGGGTTTCCACATCTACATCCTCGAGAGGGAGGTCGCGGGTGCATTCGTAGCACATCAGCATGGCGATCTCGGAGATCAGCTCACGGAATTCCTTAACACTTGTGCGCTTGTCTCTCAGTATCGAGAGCTTGTGCTGGATCAGCGGATGGTCGAATACGAATAATTTGCTCATTGGTTAACACTCCTGTATTAAAAATTTGGGGATACGAAATTATAATTAGGTGTTTGCCTCGCGGGCCAACCGTTCCTGTCGTTCCCGTTCAGCCTGCGAAAGCCTGAGATAAACCGGCAGTAAGCTGTCTGCATTTCCCGGCGTCTTTTCCTGTGCAGCCATTGCAACACCCCAGGCACTCTGCATCACGAGGTTAGAAGGAGCTTCCCGCCATGGAATCGAGTTAGCAGAGAAGTATGCAGCAGTGATTTTTGCGCCGTCACCCACCAGAAAAACACTTTCTCCGAGTTCTTCTGTTTCATGACGCAGTTCCTCGAGTGATATGGCCCTGTCTTCTGTCAGTCGTACCGGGATCCCGTTCTGAATCCGGAACATCGCATGATAAACCTGGTTTCTTCGCGCGTCCATAACAGCGCAAATGGTTCCCCCCGCCGAAATACCGTGCCAAGCCATAGCCTCCAGCGTGGAAACGCCGATGCAGGGTTTTTCCAGCGCCCAGGCAAGGCCTTTTACCGTTGCAATCCCGATGCGAATCCCCGTAAAGGAGCCTGGCCCGTGGGCACAGGCAATCAGGTCGATATCATTCAGGGAAACACCGGAGTTTTTCAGCATATCTTCCGCCATCGGCAACAGGGTTCTGCTGTGTGTAAGTCCGGAGCATTGGATGGATTGTGCAAACAATTCACCGTCACGCACGAGTGCTGCAGAAGCGGCTTTTGCGGAAGATTCAAAAGCGAGCGTCAGCATATGGTTATCCTTCTGGAGCAATCACCGGTCTTTTCGATGGTTACATTGATTTCATCACCGAAAAAGGCATCCTGTACGTTTTCGCTCCATTCTACGGCACAGACAGCTCCGCGATTCAGATAATCCTCCCAGCCGATATCAAAAAGTTCATCGGCAGAGGAGAGTCGGTACATATCAAAATGAATCAGCTCCCGCTCGCCGGGGTATTCATTCACAATCGTAAAAGTCGGGCTGGAGACATGGGCATCCAGACCCATCCCACGCGCCATCCCGCGGACAAATGCCGTTTTGCCCGCACCGAGATCTCCATACATGGTGACTACGCTGCCAGGCGGAAGACCCTTAGCAAAAGCTGCACCGATTTCTTCTGTCTCTTTTTCACTGTTGCTGATATATTCTGTCAATGGATACACCTGGCCGTCCGCCGGCCGAATACGAATTTTTATTTCGTTCACATTATACCACGCCTGACGCCGTTGCGTAAAGTGCAATCTTGTGATAAAATGTAAAACTGCAGTGAAACAGCCTTTTCGGAAAGGTGGTGCCCTGAAATTAAAAAGTTCAGGCCTTATATAAAACAGTTCTTTGATCGGGCGGATATATTTCTTCTTGCAATCTGTACGGTCAGTTCCATCTATGGCATCTTCATGGTTCGCCGGGCAGTCCTGGCAATGGATGGCAGTACATTCCTATCGAACCCGACCAAATATATCCTCGTTCAGGTCTTCTCCATGTTCATCGGGATCGGCGCATTTATCGTGATGACGATTATCGATGCCGACATTCTTGGAGAGCAATGGAGAATCCTCTGCATACTCAACGTGGGGCTCATCATAGCACTGGTCATTTTCGGTGCGGATGACGGCACCGGCAACAAGGCATGGATCCGCTTTGCGGGCATCGGTGTCCAGCCGTCGGAAGTAATTAAAATCTTGTATATCATTGTCTCTGCAAAGCAGATGACATATCTGAAAGATTATAGAGACATCAACTCTTTTTTCTCTGTCATGCAGATGGCGCTCCACTTTGCACTGGTCTTCGGCATGATCGTCGTTGTTTCGGCCGACCTTGGCTCTGCTTCTATCCTGCTTTTTGTTTTCCTGGTGATGTTCTTTTGCCTCGGGGTAAAGCTATACTGGTTTGCGTTGGGTGGTGCGGCTGTTGCCGCTGTAATTCCCCTTTTATGGACGTATTTTCTCAAAGACTATCAGAAAAAAAGGCTGCTCTCCCCATACGATTCGAGTATTGATCCGGACGGCTGGGGCATCTCCTGGCAGACGACGCAGAGCAAGCTTACCCTGGCTTCCGGCCGCTTGACCGGAGTGGATGCCGAGCATACAAGGACGGTCTTTACCGGTAAACATACTGACTTTATTTTTTCCACGACAGGAGAAACACTGGGCATGCTGGGGTGCTTGGTGATCATAGCCCTGCTGGTTATTATTATCATCCATATTGCAAGGGTAGGTCTCCACTGCGGCCGAACCTATGATATGCTGATCTGTATGGGTATTGCTGGTGCCATGGCGGCTCAAATGTTCATCAACATCGGTATGTGCATCGGGATTACACCGGTTATCGGAATTACGCTTCCGTTTTTCAGTTACGGGGGCTCCTCCATGGTTACCATGTATGCTGCTGCGGGCATTGTTTCCGGGATAAAATATAAGTTGAAACCGCAGCATTCGATCTATTCATGAAATAATCGGAAACCTTAGTTCAGTGTGAAAGGAAGTTGATAGGATGATCGACAGGCATTCTCTGAAATCCAAAGCCTGGGAACTCTGCGCAAACGCAGTTCCGAGTGTAATAGTGGCGGGGTTAATTTATGCTGTGCTTTCCCTGGTAGTCAGCACGCTTTCGGCAAGGCTCATGGGGAACGGTGTGACGGTCGGAGATGTCGGCCGCGTGATGGACGCATATCAGAACGGCGAATACAGCTATGTTGTCTCCTATGCGTCCCGGTTCCGGCCATCCGGTTTTGCTTCTCTGATTGATATGGCTCTGCAGTTTGTCATGATGATCGTCTCCGCGGGTTTTGTCATCTTTATTCTGAATACCATTCGAAGAACCAATGCTGTCTATGGCAATCTTCTCGATGGTTTCGCGATTGCCGGCCGTGTGATTCTTCTTAATATTGTGGAAGGCCTTCTGATCGTCCTGTGGAGCCTCCTTCTCATCGTTCCGGGGATCATCGCTGCCTATCGATATCGGATGGCACTGTATCTATTGATTGACCACCCTGAGATGTCGGTTCTGCAATGCCTCCGGGAGAGCAAAGAATTGATGCATGGTCATAAGGCTGAACTGTTCCGGCTGGATCTCTCCATGATCGGCTGGTTGCTCCTGGATATGTTTGTTCCTTTTGCCGCTGTATGGACAGCCCCTTACACCAATACCGTCTGGGCAATGTATTACGAAGCACTAACCAACCGGGGCGGGCAGGAGTCGTTTTCCTTCAATCCGGAGTTATGACTTGTAAAATACAGCCTTTCAAGCTTGTACAAGAACCATTGGCTTGAAAGGCTGTTTTTTTGTGCAATTTGCTATTCTCGTTTCTCTTGACCTTGGCAAATGAAAGAATTAAAATAATAACAGAAATTTGCGAAAAGCAAATTTAAAAATGGGTTTATCCCAAAAAAAGAAAGGAATACAATATGAAAAAGTTCCTCGCAATGGCACTTGCTCTCTGCATGGTCTTTACCCTTTGCGCAGTAGCCTCTGCAGACGATGTCAAGACGTACAAAGTCGGTGTTTCCATTTACCAGTTTACCGACAACTTCATGACCCTCTATCGTAACGAGATCGAGAATTACTTCAAATCTCTCGAGACCGACACGGTGAAGTATGAAATCACCATGGCAGACGGCAAGAATGACATGGCTGAGCAGACCAACCAGGTCCAGAACTTCATCACCCAGGGCATGGATGTTATCATCCTCAACCTCGTCCAGACCTCTTCCGCTGACGCTGTGATCGATATGGTTGTCGATGCCGGCATTCCTCTCGTTCTCATCAACCGCGAGCCTCTCGCCTATGATGCAGACGGCAACACCATCGATGAAGCATACGAAGGCATCCTTGACAATCCAACTGTCTGCTACGTCGGTGCAGATGCTCGCCAGTCCGGTACCTTCCAGGGCCAGATGGTTCTCGCTCTTGACAACAAGGGTGACCTGAATGGTGACGGCAAAGTTTCCTACATCATGATCGAAGGTGACCCCGAGAACATTGACGCTCAGTACCGCACCCAGTTCTCCATCAAGGCTCTCACCGATGCCGGTGTTGAAGTAGAAGAGTTGTTCGACCAGGTTGGTAACTGGGATCAGACCAAGGGCCAGGAGCTCTGCGCTTCCGCTCTTACCCAGTTTGGTGACAAGGTTGAAGTTGTCTTCTGCAACAACGATGCTATGGCACTCGGCGCTGCAACTGCTATTACCGCTGCCGGCCGCACTGTCGGTGAAGACATTTACCTCTACGGTGTTGACGCTCTGGAAGAAGCTGTCCAGCTCATCAAGGAAGGCGAGATGTCCGGTACTGTTCTGAACGACGCTATGGGCCAGTCTCATGCAGCAGTTGATGTAGCAATCCAGCTTCTCAACGGCGAAGAGATTCAGAATTACTACTGGGTTGACTATGTCATGGTCGACAAGGCATACGCTGAGGCAAACTATTAATCCAAATCGTTCGGCTTATCTTAGCCCCGTTTGAAGTAGAAAAGAAACGGGTGGGCTTCACTGCTCACCCGTTTCCTTCTTGACAGTGTTTTTTGCACTGTTGCAAAAGCTTGCTGCAATGCAAAGAGCATTGATCTGATTTCAAAAGATAGGAGGCATGTATATGTCTGAATTTGTTCTCGAGATGCGGGACGTTTCCAAGGCATTCCCCGGTGTAAAAGCCCTTGACCACGTGCAGCTTCGACTTCGCCCCGGCAAAGTTCATGCATTGATGGGAGAAAACGGCGCAGGCAAGAGCACACTGATGAAGTGCATGTTCGGCATCTATAAAATGGATGAAGGGCAGATCCTGATTGACGGGCAGCCCGTCCAGATTAAAGACCCTATGGATGCCCTCAGCAAGGGTATTGCCATGGTGCATCAGGAGCTTCAGCCGATCCCGGCAAGAACCGTCGGCGAGAATATCTTCCTTGGTCGCTATCCGATGAAGAAGGCCCTTGGCTTTATCCCGATTGTTGACCACAAGAAGATGTATGCGGATACTGCGGAACTGCTGAAAAAAGTCCGTATGAATTTTGATCCGAAACAGAAGGTCGGCGATCTGAGCGTTTCCCAGATGCAGAGTGTCGAAATTGCGAAGGCGGTTTCCGCAAACTGCCGTGTTCTGATTCTAGACGAGCCGACATCCTCCCTCACTGCCAACGAAGTCGAAGCCCTCTTCCGTATTGTGGAAGATCTTAAAGCTGAAGGTGTTGCCATTGTCTATATCTCTCACAAGATGGACGAAATCCTCCGCATCGGCGATGAAGTTACGATCATGCGAGACGGGCAGTATATCGGCACCTGGCCCGCGAGCGAAATGACGACCGATGATATCATTACCAAGATGGTAGGCCGTGAGCTTACCAATCTCTATCCGGAAAAACATAATGTGCCTGGAGAGGTCGTCTTTAAAGTGGAAGATTTTACCTCTATCAATCCCAAGAGCTTCCGCCATGTGAATTTCGAACTTCGGAAGGGTGAAATCCTGGGTGTCGGCGGGCTGGTCGGTGCGCAGCGTACGGAATTGATGGAAGGCCTCTTCGGCATCCGCTCGCATACGACAGGCAAGGTAACCTATAAAGGCAAGGAGCTGAAGATCAACCGCCCGAAAGACGGTATTGATCAGGGTGTCGCAATGCTCACGGAGGACAGGCGCGGCAGCGGCATTATGGGTGTTCTGAGTGTGGCAGACAATATATCCATCGCATCTCTGGACAAATATCTGGATTTCGGTATTTCCATCAACAACAAAAAGGTGGAGCAGCTGGTTCAGGACAATGTCCATAAGATGAATATCAAAACGCCGTCTTCCAAGACGCAGATCAAATCGCTATCTGGCGGTAACCAGCAGAAGGTGCTGGTCGGGCGTTGGCTTGCAAACAATCCGGATGTCCTCATCCTCGATGAACCGACGCGCGGTATCGATGTCGGTGCCAAGTATGAGATCTACTGCATCATCGAAGAGCTTGCACGCGAAGGCAAGAGCATTATCATGATCAGTTCCGAAATGGGTGAGCTGATCGGCATGTCCGACCGGATCATGGTCATGTGTGACGGGCGCGTCACCGGCTTTATTGATGGAAAAGACGCTACACAGGAAAATATTATGGCTTTGGCCACACAGTTTGAATAAAGAATAGGGGGATCAACCAAAATGGAAAACACAAAACCCGGATTTGGAAAAAAATTCATGGACGTGGTCAAAGGCAATCCGATTGCAGTTCTCCTCGTTCTTGCTGCAGTGATCGTCGGCTTCAGGGTTGACAACTTTGCCTCCTGGGCAAACTTCGGCAACCTGATGAGCAACACGGCTGTCCGTTTTCTCATTGCTCTCGGCGTATCCGGATGCCTGATCACCAAGGGCACGGACCTTTCCGCAGGCCGTCAGGTCGGTTTTGCAGCCTGCCTTGCCGGTATCCTCTGCCAGCGCGGTGACTATACCGGCCGTCTCTGGAAGAGTGTTCCTGAGATGAACATTGCCCTTGTTTTTGTCATCGTCGTCCTGGTCGGTCTTGTTTTCGGTCTTGTCAACGGCCTGATCGTCACAAAGCTTCACGTTCCGCCCTTTATTGCGACTCTCGGCACACAGACGATTATCTACGGTATCGCCCTTGTCATTTCCGATGCCCAGCCGATCGGCGGCTTCCAGAAAATCTATACCAAACTCATCACAGGCAGAATCGGCAACACAAGGGGCTTTCATCTTCCGTATCTTCTTTTCGTGGCTCTCGTGTTCGGTATCCTCTTCTGGTTCATTTACAACAAAACCCGCCACGGCAAGTATATGTATGCCATCGGAGGAAATGATGTGGCTGCGGAAGTATCCGGTGTCAACACAACCGCGACTCTGATTCGCATCTATGCCACGGCAGGTGTGATGTACGCAATCGCCGGGTATCTGCTGGCTGCAAAGTCCGGCGGTGCCTCCGCTTCCATGGGTACCGGCTATGAGCTCGAAGCCATTGCAGGCTGTACGATCGGCGGCGTTTCAACCACAGGTGGTATCGGTACGGTTCCGGGCATCCTCGTCGGCGTTCTCGTGTTCGAGCTTTTAAAGATCATTCTGCAGTTCCTGAATGTCAACCCGTACTACAACTATGTTGTGCAGGGCCTTGTCATTGTCATCGCGGTTGCGCTGGATATCCGCAAGTATATCGCAAAGAAGTAATCACGCACGTTTCCAGACATACAAAAAAGAAGGCAGGAATTATTTCCTGTCTTCTTTTTCTATGTACGGCGCGGCACGCATCTGCTGCAGAGCATCCTCCACCTCGGACAGAAACTCTTTGGACGAAGTACGCAACACTCCGGCCCGCAATGCCGTCAGGCGGATCAGTGAATCAGATGTCACGACCCTTACCGCCTCATCCTTCCCGATCTCATCGGCAAGCCGTTCTATATACAGGTCGGCGCTCTCGTTCTCACGCGTGTAGGCAATGTGCAGATTGGCAGAGTCATACCGCTCACCCTCTCCACCGGACACCTTGTACGCATCAAAGACCAGCACGGTTTCTTTCCCGGTAAATCCGCTGAAATTGATCATCCGTTCAATCAGCTTTTCCCGGGCAGAATCAAGGCTGTCGGCGGCAAGTTTTTTCAGATCATCCCAGGCAAAAATCAGATTATAGCCGTCCACAATCAGGCGTTCTTTCCGCGGCTGGAAGGAGAGCCGTATATCACGCTTCCCGTTCACAGTGGGAACGGCATACTGCCTTCGTCGAATCGGCCCGAATTCGCGCTCCATGATAGCTTCCAGCTCTTTCTCGTCAATCGAGACATTCCTGTTTCGGTCAGCGGCAGCAGGGGAGGGGGCTGTCTGTCCGTTTATACTGCCTTCAGCTGCTTTAAAAGTTGGCGGCAGGTGCATATACTCCGGGACCTGATTCCATTTAACATTGAAACCGGCCCCATGCGCACAGAAGATGCTGTCCGGCGAATTTTCCAGATCTTTTTCCGGATCATACTGTGCTTCTTCAATTACAGCTTTCGCATTCAGGCATGGGCGATATCCGTCCGGCAGGCATGAAAACTTCCCCTTGCCGCTGGTGTAGGCTGCCACCTCACTGCTGTATCCGGCCATGGCAGCTGCCGGAGCTGTTCCGATGAGCACAGTCCGTCCATTCATCGTTTCCGGCGTGCCGTGCTCTCCGCCCATCATCCGGATATCGGAAATTGCCCGTCCGATCTGCTCTGCCGGCACTTCCAGCCGGAAGCGGTAGTACGGTTCCAGCAGGATGCTTTCCGCCTGCATCAATCCCTGCCGTATGGCACGGTAAGTTGCCTGGCGGAAGTCCCCGCCCTCCGTGTGCTTCAAATGCGCTTTCCCGGCGGTGAGCGTGATTTTCATGTCCGTGATCGGGGAACCTGTCAGCACGCCGCGGTGTTCTTTTTCCTCCAGATGGGTGAGGATGAGTCTCTGCCAGTTCAGATCAAGCTCATCGGTGCTGCATACAGTGTCAAAGATCAGCCCGCTTCCGGGCTCGCCGGGCTCCAGCAGCAGATGCACTTCCGCATAGTGCCGGAGCGGTTCATAGTGTCCGACACCCTCAACCGTTGCGGCAATGGTCTCCTTGTACAGGATATGCCCCTGGCTGAATGTAACATCAAGGTCAAACCGCTCTTTGATGATGTTGTGCAGTACCTCCGTCTGCACGGTCCCCATCAGTTGCAGCTGAATTTCATTGAGTGCAGGCTCCCATACCAGGTGCAGCGTCGGATCCTCTTCTTCGAGTAGGCGCAGGCGGGGGAGAACTGCCTGGAGATCCGTTCCTTTCAGGAACTCCAGCCGATACCCGAGCACAGGCTCCAGAACAGGCAAGCCGGAGTCCGGCTCAATGCCGAGCCCCTGTCCCGGCCATGTGCCGGAAAGCCCTATCACCGAACATACAGTCCCTGCTTCTGCTTTCTCGATCGTTTCATATTTCAGTCCCGAGTAGCATCGCATCTCTGCAACCTTTTCTTCCAGGGCGGCTTCGCCGTGCAAAGGCAGATACCGTATCGTGTCCCGCACCGAGAGGCTCCCTCCGGTGATCCTCATGCACGTCAATCGTCTGCCCTTGTTGTCCCGCAGGATTTTGTATACCTTCGCGCCGAAAGCATCCGGCACCTTCTTTTCGATTGTATAGGCCTCCAGTGCCGAGAGGAATTCCTCCACGCCGTCCAGCTTCAGCCCGGACCCGAAATAACACGGAAAGAGACGGCGCTCCGCAATCAGGCGGGAAATGCTTCCCGCCGAAACAGAGCCCGTCTCAAGCAATTCATTCAGTACGTCTTCATCCAGCATGGCAGCCGCTTCTTCAGCCTCGGCTGCCGCCATATCGATGCACCCCTCGCCGAGGTGCATCTGCAGGTCTTCCATCAGGGTTTCGTGGCCGAGCGCGGAAGCATCCATTTTCGTGATGAACACAAAAGTCGGAGTGTTGTAGCGCTCCAGCAGGTTCCACAGCGTTTCCGTGTGCGCCTGTACCCCGTCCGTCCCGCTGATGACCAGCACCGCGTAGTCGAGGATCTGCAGCGTGCGTTCCATCTCCGCTGAAAAATCCACGTGACCGGGGGTATCGAGCAGCGTGACGTGCAGATCATTCCACTGCAGCATGGCCTGCTTGGAGAAAATCGTAATGCCCCGCTCCCGTTCCTGGTCGTCGTTGTCCAGAAAGCTGTTCCGGTGGTCTACCCGCCCGAGAGTTCGTATCCTGCCGGACAGATACAACATCGCCTCCGTCAGCGTCGTCTTGCCAGCATCAACATGAGCCAGAATACCAAGTACGATGTGTTTCATCCGTTGACCGCATCGATAAACCGCAGGAAGGCCTCTCGCCCTTCCGCATCTCCTTTGTAGACGCCGGCGTCCTCCAGCACCTCTTCAAATACTTTTCCGATTTCCTGCCGCAGGATCGTCTCAGTATTTTCTGGTGTAAAGGCATGGCGAGACATGATTTCGTATGCCCAGTCGGCATGCTTCACCAGAATGTCATCTTCATAGAGGTCACGACCCTCGAGAATAGCCGTCCTGAGGTCTTCCATTTCCATTTTGAGCCTTCCGGGGAGAATGGCAAGCCCCATCACCTCAATCAGTCCAATGTTTTCCTTCTTGATGTGGTGCAGTTTTGCATGCGGATGGAAGACACCCAGCGGGTGTTCCTCGGTTGTGATATTGTTGCGAAGCACAAGGTCCAGTTCATAGTTTTCCCCGCGCCGGCGTACTATCGGGTTCAGCGTGTTATGAGGCACGCCCTCCGTCTCTGCAAAGATAAACGCCTTTTCTTCCGTATACCCGCGCCAGCATGCAAGAACTTTAGTTGCCAGCTCTGTAAGACGTCCGTAATCGGGGCTGTCCAGCCGGATAACTGACATCGGCCATTTCAGGATCCCGGCAGCCACATCTTCAAACCCGTTGAAGGTGACGGCAGTCTCGATCTCCGCCTTTGCCATCGGGAAGTTGTGTTTTCCTCCCTGGAAGTGGTCGTGGCTCAGAATCGATCCGCCCACGATCGGCAGGTCAGCATTGGAACCGATGTTGTAATGCGGGAACTGCCGTACAAAATCAAACAGCTTGCGGAAAGCCGGTTCATCGATCTTCATGGGCACATGCTCCCCGTTGAACAGGATGCAGTGTTCGTTATAGTAGACATACGGAGAATACTGGAAGAACCATGCGCTCCCGTTGATCGTCACCGGCACGAGACGATGGTTCTGCCGTGCCGGATGGTCCATTCTCCCCGCATATCCCTCATTTTCCATGCAGAGCTGGCACTTCGGATATCCGCTCTGCACAGCGTTTTTCGCTTCAGCAATGGCCCTCGGATCCTTTTCAGGCTTGGCGAGGTTGATCGTAACTTCCAGCGTGCCGTACTTCCCGGTATAGAGCCACTTTTCATCTTTGGCCAGCCGGTCGCGGCGGATATAGTTAGTGTCCTTGCTGAAGGCGTAAAACCAGTCGGTTGCCGTTTCGGGCGAGTTCGCATAGAGCTCCCGGAACTTAGCTCGCACCTCATGCGGAGCCGGTGTCAGCACGCCCATCAGCTTTGTGTCAAAAAGGTCATGCGCCGTGCTGCCGCTCTCTATAATCCCGCGTCTTACGGCGTCCTCTGTCAGCAGGTCAAGCACAGCCGCCGGCATTGGGGCGTCTTTGTCCGGCAGAGGAAACTCCTCTCCGCCGTCAGCGGAATCCAGCTGGAGCACTTCCAGCAGCCGGTTAAAAGCCCACACCCGGTCCTCAGGCAGAATCAGTTCTTTCTCCTCTGCATAATCCAAAAGAGCATTGAGTAATTTTTCCATGTTCACAGTTTCCCCTTTAATATTTTCAAGACCGTTTTCTTCCCTTTATTTGCTCGCGACAGACCACAACGTTCCCCGCAACGAAGCTCACCTCTTCTATTAGCTCGCGACGGAGCACCGAAACTGAAGTACAATGTTGCCTTCGCGAGCATCACGACGCGCGAGAAACGCGTAACGATCCTTGTATTGCCATAGAATGCACCAAAATCATGCACCACTTAATACCGGTAATTATTCAACAGCGAAGTAAACGCACTCATGGGCTGCCCTGCGAGGTTTTCGTTTGCCTTCAGATTCCCATAGGAATCATATACCATCACATGTGCCGGGCCGTAACCGTAGTCCGCATTGCTGGAGTAGTACGCCGTGAATTCCCCGATAATCTGGTACCTGGCATTCGTCACCGTGACGTTGAAATCGGCAGTCCCGTTCCAGTATGTGTAGTTGGCTATGCTTCCCGCATTAAATCCGTTTCCGGTAGCGGCATAATAGACTTCATTGTAGGCTTTTTTGGCCAGTTCCGCCACCGCTCCTTCCGTACTGTCAGCCGGATGATAGGTAGGCGTCGGCGTCGGCCAGACAGGAGAACTCCCGCCGGGAATAATCGTCAGATATGCGCCTGAGGTGTATTGCGGTTCTCCGCTACCGGTGAAGTAAGCCTGTATGCGCCACCCGTTCATGGCATACGGGATGTTGCTGAGGCTCAGGGAATTCGTGCTCTGCCCGGTCACACTCAGCCCCGGGAACAATGCAGGTGCTTCTTCGATTCGGTAAGAGTTCCTCGCGTCCGGGCTTACGGTGATCCATGTGATACCGGCAGCATTGTCGGCATATGCCGTAAACACGCAGGATCCGCCTTCATACAGTGTTTCGGAGAGCGGACTTTTGGTAATTCGGATCGGGCTCTGATAAGGGGTGGGCATCGGCGTCGGTGTAATGATCGAAACCGGGAAGGGGGTCGGTGTAGGCGTCGGCGCAGGAGTCACAACAGGTGCCGGGGTGGAGACAATGGTAACTACATTTGCAAAGTCTTCCGGGTCGCTTTCCTCTTCCTGCTCTGATATCCCGTCTGTTCCGGCAAACTGCACCGCAGGAGGCGCCCCGTTGCTGCCCGTATCCGTGTCCGGCACAAGATAGGCGGTATAGTCCGTATAGGGTTCCTGTTTCCCGCATCCGCAGAGAATTACGCACAATATTAAAATGAAAAACAGAGCTGTCGTTCGTTTCATAGTAGTCTCACCTCTGATTTACATAACAACAACAGTATATCCTCCCCGCCGTTTAAAATCAAGTATAATTTTACGTTACGGCTGACGGGATTCCCCGCCTGCGGGCGGGCCGCCTCGCGGCTCTGGCGTGCCACCGGCACGCCATTCACTACCGCTCGGTTCGAATCCCTATTTCGTATGCAAAACTCCGGCACCCCAAACGGGATGCCGGAGTTTTGGTACGGCTGACGGGATTCGAACCCACGACCTCCAGAGTCGGAGTCTGGCACTCTATCCAGCTGAGCTACAGCCGCATAACGCAGGGTATTATAGCAAAAAAAACCTGATTTGTAAATATGAGTTTCTTGATCTTTTCTTTGAATTCATTTTGTGGTACAATTCAAAGTATGAAAACAAAATTTGCCCACAAATGGATTATATTGTTAACTCTCTTTGCCTTTCTTCTTACCGGCTGCAGTGCAGAGAAAGAGCCCGTCTACGATGCCGGGCAGTATCTGCTTTCCGGGGCCGAGCTGGATGGGGCCGAGCTCTCAATCTCCTCCTTATACCCCGAGGGCGGCTATCTTCTTCTAAGCTCTGACGGTACCGGCCGCCTGATTCTCGGCACGGACGTCTGTGAGGTTTCGTGGCAGCAGCGTAAGCAGGAGATCTCCGTTCTCATCAACGGCCTGTCGGCTTCCGGCCAAAAAGAAGCCGATTCCCTTACCCTCTTTCTGGCGGACCTGGACCTGAAGCTCCTTTTTACGGCGGGAGATGCCTCCGCTGCCATCAAAAATGCCGAGAAGCCTGCTACGGAGGCCAGGCGCACGCGGGAACAACTCCTCTGGGAGGGCTCCTGGAACGGGCGTCTCTGGTTTGAAGATCCGCAGGGGGAATGGTCGGATTATCAGGATCAGACGCTTGCCGTCACCGCTGAAGTCACCATGAAGGCAGACGGCGCCGGCACCCTGCGCCTGTACAGCAAATACTATTCCGAAGAGCTCCCTATGGCGCTGGCCAGCTTTTCACTCGAAGAATATAAGGTGCACTGTCTCTCGGGCTACATGATGACATACCCGATCCCTGAATGGGGGATGGAGCTTGCTTTCTCCGCCGAGCGCAAAGTGGATGTGGAAGATACCGTCATCATGCATCCGGATATTTATGAATACGGCCATTATTACAATGCCGATCCTCCCGTTGACCGCAATGAGATGATTGACGTTCTTCGTCTCACCGGTTCCTGCCATGACCGCAGCGGCGGCTTTGATTATAAAATCGTGCTTACGAGATAAAGATAGAACAGAAACACTAAGGAGGAAACCAAATGGACACAGCACTCCTGATTATGGCTGCCGGCATCGGCTCCCGTTACGGCGGAGGCATCAAACAGTTGGAAAGCGTTGATGCCGCCGGCCATATCATTATCGATTACTCGATTCATGACGCCATCGAAGCGGGCTTCAACAAGCTTGTTTTTATTATCCGCCGGGATATCGAGGCCGACTTCCGCGAGGTGATCGGCAGCCGCGTCGAGCCGGTCTGTGAAGCACACGGGGTGGAAGTTGCGTATGCATTCCAGTCTCTCGAGGCAATCCCCGCAGGCTTTGCCGTGCCCGAAGATCGTACCAAGCCTTGGGGGACGGGCCAGGCTGTCCTCGCTGCAAAGGATCTGGTTTCCTGCCCGTTCGCCGTCATCAACGCGGACGATTATTACGGTAAAACAGCATTCCATATCCTGCATGACTGGTTGAACCGGCCCCACGGGCCGACGGAGTACAGTCTCGCCGGCTTTATTCTGAAGAATACGCTCTCCGAGCACGGCGGCGTTACCCGCGGGATCTGCAGGGTGAATGCCGACGGTTATCTCACGGACGTCCGCGAGACGAAGAATATTGTCAAGACTCCGACCGGCGCCTCGGTTGACGGGCTCGCCATCGATGCCGAATCTCACGTCTCCATGAATATGTGGGGTCTGATGCCGGAGTTTCTCCCTATCCTCGAAGATGGCTTTGAAAGCTTCTTCACCGAAGCCGTCCCGCAGGATCCGCTGAAAGCCGAGTATCTCCTGCCCATCTATATCGGGCAGCTCCTGCGCGAAGGCAAAGTCTCCGTCAAGGTTCTCGAAACACGTGACTCCTGGTTTGGCGTCACCTACAAAGAGGATAAGCCCGCCGTCATCGAAAGCTTCAAAGCCCTCCGCGCCGCCGGGGTTTATTCCGAAGACCTCTATTCTGATCTATGACCTATCAACAAGAATATAATCGTTGGCTTCAATTGGCCACCGAGCCGGAAATCCAAACCGCCCTTGCCGCAATGTCTCCCGCTGAGATTGAGGACGCCTTCTACCGCGACCTCGCCTTCGGCACCGGCGGCCTCCGCGGCGTCCTGGGAGCGGGCACCAACCGCATGAATGTCTATACCGTTGCCAAAGCCACGCAGGGCCTGGCCAACTATATCGTCAGGCAATTTCCGTCCCCTTCCGTCGCCATCGGCTACGACAGCCGCCTGAAGAGCGACGTCTTCAGCAAAACAGCAGCGGCTGTCTTCGCGGCAAACGGCATAAGCGTTCACCTCTATCCCGAGCTGATGCCCACACCCTGTCTCAGCTATGCGGTACGCGTTCTCTCGTGCAGTGCCGGCATCATGATTACGGCCTCGCACAACCCATCCAAATACAACGGCTATAAGGTCTATGGCGCGGACGGTTGCCAGATCACTACCGAGGCGGCCTCCGCTATCCTTGCCGAGATCAACGCGCTGGACATTTTTGCCGATGTCAAGTGGGGAGATTTTGACGCAGCCCTCTCCTCCGGTCTGATCCGCTACATCCCGGAGGAAGTCTTCACCGCCTTTACCGAAGAGGTAAAGCGTCAGTCCGTCCTTTTCGGGGATGAAATCAACCGCGATCTCGCCATTGTGTATTCGCCCCTGAACGGCACTGGCCTCAAACCCGTCACCCGCGCCCTGCGCGAATCCGGGTTCACCAACATTCGCATCGTCCCCAAGCAGGAAGAGCCGGACGGCACCTTCCCGACCTGCCCCTATCCCAACCCGGAAATCCGCGAGGCCATGGAGCTCGGCCTCCGCCTCTGCGAAGAAACGGGAGCGGACCTCCTCCTTGCCACCGACCCGGATTGTGACCGCTGCGGAATCGCTGTTTCCGCACCGGAGGGTTACCGCCTCCTCACGGGCAACGAGGTTGGCCTCCTTCTGCTCGACTTTGTATGTGCCCAGCGCCTCAAGCACGGCAAGATGCCTCTGAACCCCGTCTTCATCAAAACCATCGTCACGATGGACCTTGCGGAAAAAATCGCCGCACATTACGGGGTGGAAACCGTTAACGTCCTCACCGGGTTCAAGTTCATCGGCGAGGTGATCGGCCGCTTGGAAAAACAGGGGAGAGAGGCGGATTTCATCCTCGGCTTTGAGGAATCCTATGGCTACCTCACGGGTTCCTATGTCCGGGATAAGGACGCCGTGAATGCTGCCTTCATGATCTGCGAGATGTTTGCATATTACAAAACCCGCGGCATCTCCCTGCTGGACAAGCTCAATGAGCTCTACCAAACCTTCGGTTACTGCAAGAACACCCTGCACTCCTATGCCTTTGAGGGGAGTGCCGGCTTTGCAAAAATGCAGGGCATTATAGCCGCCTTCCGCGAAGGCATGCCGACCATCGGCGGTCTTGCGGTGGAAAAGCTGCTGGATTACAGCCTCGGCCTCGACGGCCTCCCGCAGTCCGACGTGCTGAAGTTCCTCCTCTCCGGAGGATGCAGTGTTGTGGTGCGCCCCAGCGGCACGGAGCCGAAGCTGAAGCTCTACATCTCTGTCACCGCCCCCGACGCCGCATCAGCCACCACCCTGGAAAAACAGATCGTATCAGAGTTAGAACAAAAACTGGTGTGAGTTCTCACTCACACCAGTTTTATAACGATTCAGCATATTGCTTGCTTACTCTAAATAGAGCTCGCGAGTACGCACCAAAATCGAAGCGTCATATTGTCTTCGCGAGCATTACTGAGCACTCCTGCGACTTTTTTACGTTCTAATTAATTGCGCAGACGGAGCACCGGAATCGTGCCGTAATGTTGACTTCCGCGCAACAAGCACCGTACTAACTGCGATACACCCTGTCAATTGCACACATATGCATTCCACTCTTCTTCATGCATATGCTCCACTACTCTTAATCCCGCACTTTTCAGCGCGGCTTCCACTTCACCTTCGCGCCCGTCAATAATGCCGGAGCAGATAAACGTGCCGTCTTCCTTCAGAAAGCCCTTCACCCGCGGCGCAAGTGCGATAATAACATCGGCCACAATGTTCGCCAGCACAAGGTCATATCCGCTGCCGAGACGCCGCACCATCGTGCCGTCCTGCAGTACATCCCCGGCGTAAACAGCAAACCGGTCACTGCCGAGGCCGTTCAGTGCCGCATTGGCACAGGCTACATCTGGCGCTTTGGGGTCAATGTCAACCCCCGTGCAGTCCGCGCACCCGAGCACCAGTGCCCCGATTCCAAGAATTCCGCTTCCACAGCCGAGGTCAAGCACCTTTTTGCCGGGGGCGGATACCTTTTCGAGTGCGCGCAGGCACATCTTCGTCGTGGCGTGGCTCCCCGTGCCGAAGATCAGCCCCGGGTCCAGCCGCAGCGGCAGTCGTCCGTTGTCCGGCACGGGCTCCCATTCCGGCACAACCACCAGCTGCTCACCGATCTCGATTGGCTTGTAATACTCCCGCCAGTTGTTTTCCCAGTCGCTGTCCTGTACGGTGGCAACCGTGCATTCCGGATACCGAGCCAGGATCGCCTTGAGCTGAGTCTTACCGTCCTCATCGTCCGTGAAGTAGAATTTGATCCTGCTCAGCCCGGCATATCTGGCCGAGAGGTCTTCATCCACATAGTCCCAGTACTGCCGGTTGCTCTCCAGAAAATTGCGGAAGTCCTCTTCATCCTCCACAATAAATCCGCTCACGCCCAGCGCTTCCAGCTCGCCGCACCGCGCGTCGATCTCGGCACTTGGCGTGTTCAGGGTTACCTCATAGTAGTTCATGCTTCCCGGTTTTGCTCTTCCTGTCCTGCTTAATCAGAATTTTCATCGCTTCCACCGCAACCCGAATGGAAGACGAAGTGTCCTCGCTCATCTTCTGGTCCAGCCCGGCAGCCTCGCGCTCCTGGTTCCACACCACGTGGAAGCACGAGCCGCAACGGCACTTCAGCGTGTCAGCCACAACAAACAGCGCGGCCGACTCCATCTCCGAGGCCTTCACGCCCAGCCGCTTCCAGGCTTCCCACTTCTGCAGCAGTTCATAGGATACAGGCATGCGGGAAGGGCTGTGCTGGCCGTAAAAGCTGTCCTTGCATTGCACAACGCCCGTGTGTGTGCAGTAGCCCAGAGCAAGAGAGGCCTTCCACAGCGCATGCGTGATGCCGAAGTCCGGCACCGCGGGGTATTCAATGGGTGCATACTCCCGGCTCGTGTGCTCAAAGCGGATGGCACCGGTTGCGACCACCACATCGCCCGACTGCACATCCAGATCAATCCCGCCGCAAGTCCCGGTGCGGATAAACGTATCCGCTCCGATGTTGTGAAGTTCTTCCATCGCTATCGCCGCCGACGGCCCGCCGATGCCCGTCGAGCAGACGCTCACCTTCTCACCGAGCAGCGTTCCGGTATAGATGTTGTACTCGCGGTTCTGTGATACATGGTACGCGTCGTCAAAGAGCGCAGCAATGGCGGGGCATCTCCCGGGATCTCCCGGCAGAATCACATACCGCCCGACGTCTCCTTCCGAGCATTGAATGTGATATTGTTTTTCCAGTTCCTGCATGATGGCACCTCCTGAAAGTTGATGTTTGGGTAAGAAAAATGAAATCGGATCCCGAAGGGGTCCGATTTATCGTTGGAGCAGGGTACGGGAGTCGAACCCGCCTAGCCAGCTTGGGAAGCTGGAGTAATACCGATATACCAACCCTGCAGTTGCAAAACGTATTATAGCACTTTTTTCTTCCGTTGTCTACAACAAACTTTCAGCACCCGTTGCCCACCAGGACAACGGGTGCCAAGACGTAAAAAGGAGAAAAATATGAGAGATTTATTTATCCTTCAGCAAATGCGTGGAGAAGTACTTCTTTGTCAACGCCGCAACCGTACCGGAGAGCATCAGAAGCGCAATCAGGTTCGGGATGGCCATCAGGCCGTTCAGCGTGTCCGCAATATCCCACATCAGCGTGCCCGAGCCGACTGCACCCACAATGCACACCAGAGAGAAGAGCACCTTGTAAATCAGCACAACCGTGCTGCTCTTTGTGAGGTAGAACCAGCAGTTCTCGCCGTAGTAAGCCCACGAGAGAATGGTGGACAATGCAAAGAAGAGCAGGCTCAACTCAATAATCTTGCCGCCCAATGTGCCGGGGAGAATTGTGTTGAATGCCGCTGCCGCCGCTGCACCCTTCGAGGTAAAGGCACCGAGCCCGCCCTCGGCATCCAGGATGCCGGAAAGCAGCACAGCAAATGCGGTGATGCTGCAGATGACAATCGTGTCGATAAACACTTCAAACACGCCCCAGATGGCCTGCTCGCAAGGCTCTTCTGTGGAGGAAGCCGCGTGTGCAATCGGCGCGGAGCCAAGGCCGGCCTCGTTGGAGAAGACGCCGCGTGCAAAGCCCTGCTTCATTGCCATCATGATCGTGTAGCCGAAGAGGCCTCCGCCGACGCTTTTGAGCGAAAACGCACCCTTGAAGATCTGCCCGAAGACACTCGGAATATCCGTGATGCGCATCAGAATGAGAATAATCCCGGCCAGCACATAGAAGACGGACATAAACGGCACGAGAAGCGATGTTACTTTGCCGATTCTCTTGATTCCGCCCAATGTTACCAGCCCCGTGATGATAGCAATCAGAATACCCGTGGCAATCGGAGGCAGGTTGAACAGATCTTTCATCGCACCGGCGATCTCATTGCTCTGGGCAATGTTCCCAATGCCGAAGGTAGCAAACCCGCCAAGAAGGCAGAAGACAATCGCCAGCCACTTCCAGTTTTTCCCGATGCCGTTTTCAATGTAATACATCGGGCCGCCGTGATAGATGCCTCTCTCGTCCTTGATTCTGTATTTCATGGCCAGCACGATCTCGGCGTACTTCGTCACCATGCCGAAGAAAGCCGCTACCCACATCCAGAAAACCGCGCCGGCGCCGCCGGTAAAAATCGCGCCTGTCACACCGGCAATGTTACCGGTGCCCACGGTGCCAGCCAGGGCCGTCGTCACAGCCTCAAACGGCGAGATATTGGCGCCGTGGTCCTTCTTGGATTTTCCCTTGAACAGCGTCCCGACCGTGTTTTTCAGGATTCTGCCGAAGTGCGTTACTTGCAGCCAGTTGACGCGACACGTCAGGTAAACACCCGTGCCCACGAGCAGTAGCAACATCAGCGGCCCCCATGCGAAGCTGTTAACGGTACCGTTAATGGCCTCTACTTTAGAAACGAAATTTTCCACAAATATCCTTCTTTCCTCATCGAAGATTCATCCCCCATACCCGGGCACCAAAAAAGAGCTGCTCTTTCTGAGCAACTCCGGAAAAGCAGGTTCAGATCCGTATCGGATCCTTTGCTCTGTCCTTTTGCCTGAGAGATTCGGCACTTTCGCGCCTTGCACCTTCGGCACCCGCCTCCAAGCGGGCTTCTCCAGAGTTCCTCGGCACACGGTCTCCCTTTCACCAGATTCCGTGCACTTCATCGGTATGGTATGATGTTGAGAGAAATATACCATAGTCCTTGATCGTTTGCAATCATTTTCCATACCCGTAAAGTACTTTTGGTATTTCATACAGCCACAGAGCCCTGACGTTAACATTTTTTTCATATAATGTACATAATTTCCGCTTTTTTTGCATAGCAAACCTGCTATAATACACATCGAAAAGCAAAAGAAGAGTAACTGAATCGTTACCCAAAAAATGAACCGTAAAATCAATGGAGGTCTCCAAAGCATGAAAAACACCAACATCTTCACCAAAGTCATTTCCCTTGTCCTCTTCTGCTGCCTCGTTGGCGGCTTTGCCTTTGCAAGCGTCGGCGCTACGGCCCAGGCTGAAACCCCACAGGAACTCAGCCCGGCAGACATCTATGAGATGAATGTCAACTCCACCGTCGGCATCACCATCAGCGGACAGACCACCAGCCGTTACGGCTATGGCTATACCTACCAGGCATCCGGTTCCGGCTTCATCATTACGAGTGACGGTTACATCCTCACCAACTACCACGTTATTGAGGGTTCCGAAAAAGTAACCGTAGCCACCTTCAATAACGAAACCTATGATGCAAAAGTAATCGGCTATGACGAGAGCAACGATATCGCCGTAATCAAGATCGAAGCCGAAGATCTCACCCCTGTTATCCTGGGTGATTCCAATTCCCTCCGCGTCGGTGATCCGGTCTTCGCCATCGGCAACCCGCTCGGCGAGTTGACGTTCTCCCTTACCCACGGTATCGTGAGTGCCCTCAGCCGCAGCGTCACCATGGATTCCGGTTCCACTATGAGCCTCATCCAGACCGACTGCTCCATCAACTCCGGCAACTCCGGCGGTGCCCTCTTCAATGTTTACGGTGAAGTCGTCGGCATCACCAATGCAAAATATTCCTCTTCCGGTTATTCCGGTGAGGCCTCCATCGATAACATCGGCTTTGCCATCCCGATCAACAGTGTTCAGCGTATTGTCACCAGTATCATCGAAAACGGCTACATCCTCAAGCCTTACATCGGCATCACGGTTTCCTCCATGTCTGAAGAGACTGCCAATATCACCGGCATCAAGGCTGGCGCAGTTGTCTACGAAGTCACCGAAGATGCTCCTGCCGACAAGGCCGGCATTAAGGCTCACGACGTCATCACCAAGGTTGACGACCAGGATATCTCCAGCTCCGAAGACCTTGTAAAAGTGATTTCCGATACTGAGCCGGGCACCGTACTCCGCTTCCACATCTACCGTCAGGGCAAGGAAATGGAAATTGACGTTCGTGTTGACTCCAAGACCGAGTCCGCTACCAAGCATGAGGACGAAGCTGCAGCCGCTGCAGAAGAAGCAGCAAAGAACCCGCAGGAGCCCGCTCAGCCGGACCAGCGCGGCCAGCAGAATCCCCGTTACTATTACTATGGTGATGGTGGAAACGGCAACGGTGGCAACTACTGGGGCGGCAACTCCATGGAAGATTTCTTCAACTACTTCTTCGGTTACTGATCCTCCAAACAGAACCGATTAAATCTCAACAGCCACCGGTTACCCGGTGGCTGCTTTTAATAGCTTCATAATCTGATTATTGTTTAATGTCTGTGGTGGTCTTCCAAAACAACGCCGTCCCGATACGCATTGAGCAGCGCTTTTAGGTCATCAATTTGTGTCTGCAGATCTCTCCCAATATCGGTTTCCTTGATTTTTTGTCTGCCGTCGAGCCGCTCGAATACTTCAGTCGAAGAAGCAATATCAAAGTTTTCGCGGATTGCCTTTTCGCGTCCAGCGAAAGGCTGGTGTGCAACAATACGGAAGGAATGCGAATTGTAGATCAATGTATAGCCTGCTATCCCGGAGGTAGACTGATAGGCTTTGCAGAAACCACCGTCGATAACAATCAGTTTTCCTCCGCCCTTTACAGGGCTCTCTCCCTTTTTCGTCTTTACCGGCACATGCCCGTTGATGATATGGCAGTGCGGCCCCTCGAGGCCGAATTCTTTCAGGATCATGTCACAGATTGCCGGATCCTGATAGAGTGTATAATAGGCGTTCTTGGGCTCTGTCCATGCGCTTTCGTCTTTGATCAGCCGCCGCTCGAAAGTTGTCATGCGGTCTCTGCCGAAAATCGGGCTGTTGCGTCCTTCCCACAAAAACCACAGCAGATCCATCCCAAGCTTCCTTTCTTGGGAACTCCTTTTGTGGTAATAAGCCTGGCGCGCTGCAGTATCCACAAAGTCAAGGAAGTCTTTTCCTTCCCGTTCTTTGTCATCCAACCGGAAGGACATCAACTCTCCGTTTTCATTCAAAGGAATGCACCCGTGGAAGAGCAGGTTGTCATTATAGATCTTATAGAGACTTCCCTTGGAATAGAGGAAGCGGACGTGTTCCTGAAGCTTTTCGCTGCGCTCAAAAGAAGCGGTAAGCTGGTCGATAACTGCCTCTTCCTCTGGTGTCAGCTCATACGGATTGTTCGGGTCAACTGTCGGGAAGTCAGTGTCCTCCAGAGCATAGGTGATCCCGTTGATGCAGATACTCTTGTTTTCGTAGTCAATCTTGTCTAGCAGCAGCCGGTCATCCATATGGTATTCCGGATGCCGCAGAATCTTCTGCCCTTCCAGCTTGAAAAGGATCATTGTGATAGCTTTATGCATTCTGGCGGAGAGAAGTTTGTCTTTTTCGGAGTAGCGTCCAGCATCGTCACCGGTCAGCTTTACTGCGAAACGTGAGACATTGCAGTCTTTGTATACTTCGTTTGCAAAAACAGAGAGAGGACGCAGCGAGATTCCGTATCCGGTTTCTACTACTTCCAGGTTATTGTAGTGAATGGAATTTGCAAGCACGGTGGCAACCAGCGTCCGGCTCCCGCTTGCAGCACCCATCCACAGGATGTCATGGTTGCCCCACTGTATATCCACGCTGTGGTGGTGTAGTAGTGAATCCATGATGATGTCTGCCCGTGGCCCTCGGTCAAAGATATCACCCACAAGATGCAGGTGGTCCACAGCTGCCCACTTAATCAGCTCACACACTGCCGTAATTACTTCCGGCGCCTGGCCGATCTCTACAATTGTTTTGATAATGTTTTTATAGTAGTCCTGCTTATCAATTTCATCGCTGTGTGTGAACAGCAGTTCCTCGATAATGTACGTGTAATCTTCCGGAATCGCCTTACGTACTTTCGAGCGGGAATATCTTGCTGTGACGAGACGGCAGACCTCTATCAGTCGGTTCAGTGTGATTCGGTACCACTCGTCGAGGTCTTCAATCTGCGGGCGCAGTTCCTCCATTTTTTCTTCCGGGTAATAGATCAGAGTAGCAAGCTGGTCCAGTTTCGCCCGTGGCATACTGTCCTGATACAAAAAGTCCAGCCTTTCCCGCACGACACCGGAGCAGGAATTCAGAATATGCAGAAAAGCCTCATACTCCCCGTGTACATCTGAGATAAAATGCTCACATCCCTTAGGCAGGTTCATAATTGCCTGCAGGTTGATAATTTCCGTTCCTGCGGCTCTTACGGTAGGATACTGTCTCGACAGCATTTTCAGATAGCGCAGTTCTTCCGATGTATATGTTTTAGTAGGTTTCATGACGGCTCCTTTTTCTGATGTTGATATTATGTTTATATGAATCGTAACGTAAGAAGCAACTAAAGTCAAGTACTTATGGGTGTCGTTTCACAGAAAGAAAAGCTTTTCTTTGAAAAATGAGAAAAAACCACTGAGAGTGCAAAAATATTTCTTGACATTGGCAGGTAACTAAGGTAAAATACCCCATGCTTGAGAGAGCAATGGACGATTAGCGCAGCTGGTAGCGCATCCGCTTGACGTGCGGGAGGTCACAAGTTCGAGTCTTGTATCGTCCACCAAAGATTCTGCACTGAGAAGTGCGGAATCTTTTTATTTTCGCGATTTATAGGCCGCTTTTGTGCTTAAAAAGTTACTACACTCTCGGGGCTTGAAAAACAGTAACCATGCAATCGCATATTGGAGTTCAAATTTGGTCACTTTTTTAGGGGGTTGTGGCTCTGAAACAGTAACCATACAACAGCCTTTTTTGAGTCTGTATCGTGTTTTTATCAGGTCAAGAATGACTTTGGGACAACTTCGAAACAACTTTTTAACGACTTTTTTTAAGATTCTTATAAATCTGAAAGAGCTTGCAAATAACTTTCCATTCGGTTTGCGCTGTCTCTCTTCATCTGTTCGGTCACATGACCATAAACATCCAAGGTAAAGGCTGCTGTCGCGTGGCCCAGATTGCCTTGGATTGTTTTTATGTCATCACCGTTTTTGATGGCGATAACAGCGTATTGGTGTCGCAGATCATGGAAACGCAGTTCAGGACACCCCATTTTTTTGACAATGCGTTTGAAGCAATCATAGACTGTGCGATAGGACAGAACTCCACCTTTCGAATTGGTAAAGACAAGATTGGTCTTTTCCCATTCAGGGACAGCAGCTTTCATGAGCATTTGCTTTTGCTTCTGGCAGCGGAACAAATAAACAACAGAAGGGGAGAGGGCAATTGTTCGGCTCTTGCCGTTTTTCGTCGGGGAGAAGTAGTATTGCCCACCTTTTTTCTGTTCTCTCCTGAGCTGCTGCTTTACAGTCAGATTTCCATACTGCATGTCAACACAAGCCCAAGTTAGTCCCAAAACTTCACCTTCACGCATTCCTGTAAAGAGCGTGATTTTGTACAGATATTCATGAGGGTGTCCTTTTATAAGCTCCAGGAAAGTTTTGATTTGTGAATCCTCCAGCGGAGTAATCTCTTTCCGCCTTACTTTTGGAAGCTTGCAGGACGAAGAAGGGTTGCTTTCTAATTCGCCTAAACTTACGGCCTGATCGAGAGCCTGATCAGGCCCCATGATTTTTACTTTCTTGCCAAAGCCGCACAGCCAGCCAAAGAACTGATTATGCCCTTTACGCTTTGCTTCAGCAAAGATCTTATACTTGTGACTTTTTGGGTATCGGAATTCAGCGTAATGCTAAGCAAGTCTCCAGAGCATGTCATCGCTTTTTCCAACATAAACGATTATTCCATCAATGCTAATTTTATAAATGCCAGGATATTGAACTGTTTTTTCTCTTGTGTTAAAATGCTTTTGCACTGAAAGGGCGGTTTTTGCGGAGGATAGCTACCAAGATACGAACAGTAAAATCCAGTAAAATCAGGGGTTTTCTCGCGAAGCAGACGATTAGCGCAGCTGGTAGCGCATCCGCTTGACGTGCGGGAGGTCACAAGTTCGAGTCTTGTATCGTCCACTTTTTAATCTGCATCGTGAGGTGCAGATTTTTTGTTTTCTGGGACCACATGAAACTGTTCACACAAATTTTATTGTCAAATGATGAGCGACATGTTAAAATACTTTGATTTGATTATTTTGTTCGGAGCAGAGTATGTGGATTTCGGATAAATGGCAGGACTTTGAATTGATCGACTGTTCAGAAGGGGAAAAACTCGAACGTTGGGGAGAGTATTTCCTCATCCGTCCCGATCCCCAGGCAATCTGGGCAACGCCCCGGACGGATGAACGGTGGAATGCCAGCAATGCCCGCTATCGCCGCAGCGAAACAGGCGGAGGCAGCTGGAGCAAAGCCAGGCTTCCGGAATCCTGGCAGATCCGATACGGAGAGCTTGTTTTCAATGTCAAGCCTATGAACTTCAAACATACCGGTATTTTTCCGGAGCAAGCAGCCAATTGGGATTGGGCAGCAGATCAGATCCGTGCTGCCGGGCGGCCGGTCAGTGTTCTCAACCTGTTTGCCTATACCGGCGCTGCAACCGTTGCCTGTGCAAAAGCTGGGGCCTCTGTATGCCATGTGGATGCGGCGAAGGGGATGGTAGCATGGGGGAAGGAAAATGCAGCCTCTTCCGGTCTTTCCAGTGCTCCGATACGTTGGATTGTGGATGACTGTGCCAAGTTTGTCGAGCGTGAAATACGCCGCGGCCACCGCTATGATGCCGTCATTATGGATCCGCCATCTTACGGACGCGGACCCGGCGGAGAAGTCTGGAAACTCGAGCAGAATCTCTGGCCGTTTCTCACGCTCTGTATGGGCGTCCTTTCAGAGGATCCTCTCTTTGTTCTGATCAATTCCTATACAACCGGCCTGTCTCCCTCCGTGCTTACCTATATGACGGAGAGCACAGTTGCCAGAAAATTCGGCGGTTGCAGTGATGCACAGGAACTAGGCCTTCCGGTAAGCTCGAATGGCCTTGTGCTTCCTTGCGGGGCTTCCTGCCGATGGACAAATAAATGAAAGTCTGCCTTCAGAATGAGTAGTATTATTCAGTTTGATCATGTTCATTATAAATATCCCGGAGATGACCAGGAAAGCCTTTGCGGGATTTCCCTGAGCATTGAGGAAGGTTCCTTTGTTGCTGTTCTGGGCCGAAATGGATCGGGGAAAAGCAGTGTTGCCAAGCACATGAATGCGATTCTTGTGCCGGATTCCGGTAAAGTGACGGTCTGCGGGATGGACACGGCAGATGAGTCCAATCTCCTGAATATTCGCAAAAATGTCGGGATGGTTTTCCAGAATCCGGACAATCAGATCGTCGCAAATGTGGTGGAAGATGACGTCGCCTTTGCGCCGGAAAACCTTGGTGTTCCTTCCGAGGAAATCCGAGAGAGAGTGGATGCCTCTCTGGCGCTTGTGGGTATGCTGGAGTATAAAAAACATGCTCCCCATCTGCTTTCCGGCGGGCAGAAGCAGCGTGTGGCAATTGCGGGTGTGCTTGCCATGCAGCCTGGAATCATTGTCCTCGATGAACCCACTGCCATGCTGGATCCTCAGGGGCGGAGAGATGTCATTTCCACCATAACCAGGCTTTGTCGTGAAAACGGCATGACGGTTGTTCTGATTACACACCATATGGACGAATGTGTCAATGCGGACAAGGTGATCGTCCTCTCAGCTGGTTCTGTTGTTGCCTCCGGAACCCCACAGGAAGTTTTTTCCGATATTTCGCTGATGGAGGAGCAGGGGCTTTCTTCCCCTGAAACCGTTAAAATTCTATATGACTTAAATCGGGAGGGATATTCTTTCCCGCTTACCGCGCTCGGTGTGGATGCCTGCGCACAGATGATAGCTGATGTATTGGAGAGCCGATAGATGGCAGATATCAAAGTAGTAAATCTCAGCCACAGTTACAGCATAGGGACGCCGTTTGAGAAGAAGGCTCTGGATAATATCAGTCTGGAAATCCCCCATGGGCAGATGGTAGGTCTTCTGGGCCACACGGGCTCGGGGAAGTCGAGTCTTGTCCAGCATTTCAATGCATTGCTCCAGCCCACCTCCGGCCGGGTTTTTGTAGGCGGCGTGGATATCAACAGCAGCAAAATCACCCGCAGGGATGTGAAATATCAGGTCGGCTTGGTGTTTCAGTATCCTGAATACCAGCTTTTTGAAGAAACTGTCTATAAGGATATTTCCTTTGGCCCGCAGAATATGGGTCTTTCCGCTTCTGAAATCGATGAACGCGTCCGTGAAGCAGCTGGCTTTGTTGGGGTGTCGGAAGATCTTTTTCAGAAGTCTCCGCTGGAACTTTCCGGCGGCCAGAAGCGCAGGATCGCCATTGCCGGTGTGATTGCCATGCGTCCCGGCGTCCTCATTCTGGATGAACCGACGGCTGGGCTGGATCCCGAGGGCAGTCGCCTGATTCTCGAGAATATCTGCGCGTATCGGCAGAGCTCCGGCTCTACCGTGATTATCGTGAGCCACAATATGGATGACATGGCCCGCATTGCGGAACGTCTGATCGTTCTTGCCGACGCTTCCCTCGCGATGGACGGTACTCCGGAACAGGTCTTTGCCGAGCCGGAGAAAATCCGTTCTCTGGGGCTTAACGTTCCGCAGTCCACCCAGATCGCCCTTGCCCTGAAAGAAAGGGGCATCGACCTCAAAGAGCCTGTTTTCACGCATGAGCGTCTGCTGAAGGCAATCCTCCATGCAAAGGAGGCTGCCGTATGCTAAAAGACATTACCCTCGGTCAGTATTTTCCGGGCGATACCATCGTCCACCATCTCGATCCGCGTACAAAGTTGATCCTTGTCTTGCTCTATATTGTTGCGCTCTTTCAGGCAGATGGATGGATCTCTTATGCTGCGGTTCTAGCGGTATCCGTGCTGTGCATGGCTCTTTCCCATATCAGGCCGAAAAACCTGTTTAAAGGTTTGAAGCCCATGCTGATAATCATCATACTGACGGCCCTTTTGAATATTTTTTATACCGAAGGCACGCCTGTCCTTCCGGGATGGATCATTACCTGGGAAGGCATTGCCCGTGCAGTGAAGATGATCCTTCGTATTGTCCTTCTCATTACCGGCACCTTCCTCCTCACGTACACCACCAGCCCTATTGCTTTGACAGACGGGTTGGAAATGCTGCTCAGTCCTCTGAAAAAATGGAAGGTTCCTGTCCATGAGATGACGATGATGATGAGCATGGCGCTTCGCTTCATCCCCACGCTCATTGAGGAGACAGATAAAATCATGTCTGCCCAGCGTGCCAGAGGCGCTGATTTTGAAACCGGGAGCCTTGTCAGGCGTGCAAAAGCCCTGATTCCGGTTCTTGTGCCGCTCTTTGTGTCATCGTTCCGGCGTGCAGACGAGCTCGCCGTTGCTATGGAATGCCGCTGTTATCACGGCGGGGAAGGGCGCACCAGAATGAAACAACTGGTTATGTCCTCTGCAGATTATATTGCGCTTGTCTTGGGTGTTCTTTTCCTTGCCGGGATGATTGCCCTGAAAATACTGGGGATCTGAGCCGATGAGAAATATAGCTTTACGCCTGCGGTATGATGGCAGCCGCTACCACGGCTGGCAGGTTCAGAAAAACGACGCTACCGTTGCCCAGACGATGGAAGACGCACTGGAAAAGGTCTTGGGCGTCAGGACGAAGATTACTGGCTGTGGCCGGACGGATGCCGGGGTTCATGCCTTGCGGTATTGCGCCAATTTCCGGGCAGAAACAGCCATCCCGGTTGACAGGATTCCTCTTGCCATCAATTCCCGCCTGCCGGATGATATCGCGGTTGTTGCAGCCTGTGACGCAGAGCCGGATTTTAATGCAATTTCCTCCTGCCTGAAAAAGGAATATGTTTATAAAATACTCAACAGCCGTATTCGAGACCCCTTCCTGGCTGACCGTGTCTGTTTCTGGCCGCAGCAGCTGGATATGTCTCTGATCTCACGCGCCGCTTCCGCCTTTGTTGGCACGCATGATTTCAAAGCAGTCCGAAGCGTCGGTACCGAAACGAAAACGACGGTTCGCACCGTCTATTCCTGCCATGCGGAAAAAGCAGGAGAGATCATCACCATTGCCATCTGTGCCGACGGTTTTCTTTATAATATGTGCCGTGCTATGGTTGGCACGATGGTTTATGCGGCTTATGGTAAGCTGCTTCCGGAAGAGATTCCCTCTCTCCTTGCGAAGGGCGACAGGCGCCTCACCGGCCCTACCATGCCTCCGCAGGGGCTGTATCTCAATCGGGTCTGGTACGATGGCCCGGTCGGAGAGATATTTTTGGATTAACGGTTTTTGTGCCCGGCAACTGAAATGTTGATGATGTGGAAACCATTCAGTTCTGATCTTTCCACTATTCTGTGCTCGCGACAGAGCACTGAAATCGAGGTATAACGTTGTCTTCGCGAGCAATGCGACGCGCGAGAAACGTGTGACGTTCCTTGCCTTGCATAGGTTGCACTCGTTACGAAGCGACTGAACAGTTACATGAGGTGAAACAATGATAAAACTAATCCTGAATGTTACATTAATGGTTATTCTCGCTTTGTGCATCTGGGGTGGCTTTAAGCGTGGCCTGATCGGGGGCATAGCCGGTTTTCTTGCTGTGCTGATCGCCCTGGTTTCTGCCAATGCCCTCACAACAAGATACGGGAAGGAGGTTGTTCCTGCCCTGAGCCCGTTCGTTGGAGGATTCATCGATTCCGAGACGAATACCGATGAAATCCTTGCAAACCTCGGCTACGGGAATACCGACCTTTCTTTGGAGGATATCCTCGAGCAGGACACCTCTCTCCGCTATGATTATGCCTATGAATGCCTTCGGTCTGTTGGGTTTTACAGTGCCATATCGGAAGATCTTGCTGGGGAAGCGGTTTCCTATTCCAATCGGATGGGGATAAGCGTTACATCGGCTGTCATTACAGTAGCCTGCAATGCTATTGCTTATGTGGGGTGTACAACCATCGCCTTTATCATGATCCTTATCCTCATCAATGCTGTGATGGACATGATCAATCTGGATTTTCATCTGCCCAATGTCGATGTGATTGACGAAGTAGCTGGAGCTGGTATGGGCTTTGTGAAAGGCTTTACGTACTGTGTGCTCTTGTGCTGGCTGTTGGGGTTTCTAGGTCTCATCATTGGCAAGGACACCTGTGATACTACCCCGCTCATCAGCTTCTTCCAGGCATTCCGGTTTATCACAAGATTTTTAGTGTAATTCCTTAGGAGATACTATGCAGACAGTAATGTGTTCCCGCTGCGGGAAGAATGTGGCGGTGATCTTTATTACCAAAATCGATGGCAATGGACAGTCCAAAAACGAAGGCCTTTGCCTGAAGTGTGCCCGCGAGCTTCATATCAAGCCCGTGGATGATATTATGAATCGTTTCGGCATATCTGATGATGACCTTGACAATATTACCGGAGAGGCTATGAATTTTCTAAGCGGTATGGAAGGAGAATCCGATGCTTCAGATGATCCTTCCTCTGAAGATGAAGGCAAAACGGCAACTTTTCCGTTTTTCGGCCGGCTTTTCGGCAATCTTGCCCGCGGGGGCGATCCAAAGCAGGATCCCCATTCGGAAAACCCTACGAAGCAGCAGAAGGATTCTTCCCGTCCTGCAAAGCACAAATATCTGGATAATTACTGCATTGATCTGACAACGCGAGCGTCCGAGGGAAAGTTGGATGCCATGATCGGCCGGGAAGAAGAGCTCGAGCGCGTCATTCAGATTCTCAATCGGCGCCAGAAAAACAATCCCTGTCTGATCGGAAACCCCGGGGTAGGCAAAACGGCAATTGCCGAAGGTCTTGCCCAGCGGATTGCTATGGGCAGCGTTCCGGTAAAACTGCAGGAAAAGCAGGTTTTTCTCCTGGACCTGACCTCTCTGGTAGCGGGCACACAGTTCCGCGGCCAGTTCGAAAGCCGTATGAAGGGCCTGATTGAAGAAATCCGCCGCCAGGGCAACATTATTCTCGTCATTGACGAAATCCATACCATTGTTGGAGCGGGGGATGCAGAAGGCAGTATGAATGCTGCCAATATTCTCAAGCCGGCCCTCTCTCGAGGCGAGATCCAGGTCATCGGGGCCACAACCTTTAATGAATACCGCAAGCATATTGAAAAGGATTCCGCCCTCGAACGCCGTTTTCAGCCGGTTACGGTGGAAGAACCCTCCATTGAAGACAGCGTCAAAATCATCGAAGGCATTGCCCATTATTATGAGGAGTTTCATGGCGTCTCCATCCCGAAGGAGATGTGCCGTTATGCCGTAACCCTGAGTGAGCGGTATATAACCGACCGCTATCTTCCCGACAAAGCAATTGACCTTCTGGACGAGGCTTGTTCCGATGTTAACCTGAAGGATAAGAATATCTCCCGTAGCATGATCGTCAACCGGGACCTCGAGAATGTCCGTTTCGAGCGAAACGCCCTCATGACTGAAGCCATCCCGGAGGATGTCGTCAACTCACAGGAATATCTGGACAAGCGGTACGCCCGCATTGCCGAGCTGCGCACGAAAGAAATACAGCTCGACCGCGAGCGGGCGGAACTTGAAGCCCTCGGCCGTCCGGAACTCACCATTGACAATCTTGCCCGGATCATTGAGCTTTGGACGAAGATTCCCGCTTCCAGCATTAAGGAAGGGGAGTTGGAGCACCTTGCCGGGATGAATGCCCGGCTGAAAGAGCATATCATCGGGCAGGATGAAGCGGTTGACGCGGTCTGTTCCGCCATCAAACGCAGCAGGATCGGGCTGAAGGCAAAACGCAAGCCGGTCAGCTTCATCTTTACGGGGAGCACAGGCGTAGGTAAAACGGAACTTGTCAAACGACTTGCCGCTGATCTGTTCGATTCACCTGAATCCCTGATTCGTCTGGATATGTCCGAGTTTATGGAGAAGTTTGCGGTTTCCCGCATTATTGGTTCCCCACCGGGCTATATCGGCTATGACGAGGCCGGACAGCTGACGGAAAAGATTCGCCGTAAACCCTATTCGGTTATCCTCTTTGACGAGATCGAAAAGGCACATCCGGATGTGATGAACATTCTCCTTCAGATTCTGGATGATGGACATATCACCGATGCGCAGGGCCGCAATGTCAATTTTGAAAACACTATCATTATCATGACGACAAATGCCGGAAGCACTTCCAAATCCGGTGGCATCGGCTTTGGCGGTACGCTCAGTGATCTATCGAAGGATCGTGCCATGAAAGCTCTTTCTGAATTTCTACGTCCCGAGTTTATGAACCGCGTGGATGAGATTGTCTGCTTCAACCAGCTGACGGAAGAGAATTTTGCCGCCATTGCTGTCATCATGCTCCGGGAGCTGAAAGATGCTCTTGCTACGCGCGGCATCGACCTCACATGGTCCGAAGACATCCCTGCCTGGCTTGTCCGGAAAGGCTATTCCGTCACCTACGGTGCGCGTAATCTCCGCCGCCTGATCCAGAAAGAAATCGAAGACCCCGCCGCCGAAGCGGTGATTTCCTTTGCTGCTACGGGCAACGGCACTGCCGCTTCCTGCGTTACCCTTTCTCTCGCCGACGATACCATCCTTCCCAGCGTCTCCTGACACGGCCAATTTGTCATTTATCATTTATATTTTTTTATTTTGTAAGGAGGTCATCCCTATGTCTGAAACCACATCCTACTCTCTCCCCGTAATTCTCTCCATCTGCGACCATACCCTTCTCCGCACCGACTGCACTTCTGCTGAAATCCGCACCCTCTGCGATCAGGCTATGAAGTATCACTGTGCATCCGTTTGTATTCCACCCTGCCATGTTGCCGGGGCTAAACGCTACTGTGGCGATAAGCTGAAAATCTGTACGGTCATCGGGTTCCCCAATGGCTACAGCACAACTGCCTCTAAGGCTTTTGAAACAGCGGACGCTGTCAGCAACGGTGCTGACGAAGTTGATATGGTTATCAATCTTTCCATGGTGAAGGATGGCTGCTGGCAGGAAGTCCTGGACGATATTGTCGCAGTTCGTAAGGCCGCTGAGGGTGTCATCCTGAAAGTCATCATCGAGTGCTGCCTTCTCACGGAAGAGGAGAAAGTCAAACTCTGTGAAATCGTTTCGGCTTCAGGTGCTGATTTTATTAAAACTTCTACCGGCTTTTCCACGGGCGGGGCTACCTTTGAAGATGTTAAGCTCATGCGTGCCAACTGCCCCGAATCAGTACAGGTTAAGGCCGCCGGAGGGATCTCCTCCATCGCGGATGCGGAAGAATTTATGCGTCTCGGTGCCACACGTCTCGGCACCAGCCGGATTGTAAAGATTGCCATCGCGCAGGAAAAAGAAAAGGCAGAATGAGCCCTTTTAAGAAGATCGCGACAGCGCTTGTCATTCTTGTGTTCTGCCTGCTGCTTTCCTCTCTTACCTTGCCCTCATGGGGAGGAGGAATTGCGCAAACAGAGGGCGAGATGTCTTCTGCTGTTGTGGCAAGCCCCGTTTCCTTTACTTTTCCATGGAAGAGGGGATCTACTGCTGGAGCAGACGAAGCATCTTCTTCTGCTGTAGCCGAACCTGTTTCAACTCCTGAGCCAACTCCCTCACCTACTCCATCTCCGATTCCTGTTCTGGGTGTTTCTTATCCGTGGAATACGGAATCCCTCACGCTTAAGCTTAAGTCTGCTGACGTTTCTTCCGTGCTTTCTTCCCTCTCATCTTTTCCAAACCTTACGCATCTCACTATCCCGGCAGATCCGGCAGATCCTTCCTCCTTTACCGCATCAGATTTCATAACCCTTTCCAAAGCGCTTCCTCAAACAGAAATCAACTGCACGTTTGATCTTTACAGCCAGCGGCTGAATACGGTTTCAACAACACGCTTGGAGTACCTGCAAACGCCGATTGGAGATCTCGGGCTTGACGTTTTCTGGAGGCTTCTTCCATATCTCCATCATCTCGCTTATCTTTCGTTCGATCGGTGTGATACCACGGATGAAGCCTGTGCAAACCTTCGGGATGCTTTTCCCAATACCGAGATCGTTTGGCGTGTTTATTTCTCGCCCTTTTCCTGCATGACGGATATCGAGACCATCTGGGCTTCAGTTGATCTCCGGGACGAGACCTGTTCTTCCCTGAAATACTGCACAAAAGTTAAAAATCTTGACATCGGTCATTCCGCCATGACGGATCTCAGTTTTCTCGATTATATGCCTGATCTTGAGGTTCTTATCATTGCCTGCAGTGATTTTGAGGATATTTCCCATGTCGCAAGCTGTAAAAACCTGAAGTATCTGGAAGTGTGTGAGTGCTTTCGCCTGAAAGATCTCTCTCCGATAGCTGAGTTGAAGAATCTGGAGCACCTTAATGTGGGTGATCTCATGGTCTCGGATATTTCCTGTCTCTACAGCTTAACAGAGTGCAAAAATCTCAAGCGTTTCTATGCGCCAAATATGCGAAATTATGAACTTGACATGGAGAAGGAAGAAGGAATCTTCCGGACGCTGCTCCCCGGGGTGGAAATGGATTTCAGCAAAACATATATGGGTCTTGGCTCGCTGAACGGCCATTGGCGCTATGTCGATGGCTTTAACGGTGGTACCTATACAGAGCCATACAGGCGTATTCGGGAGATTTTCCGTTATGAAGACGGCATTATGAGCCAACCCCGCCTGCTCTATTAAATAATCGGGGCGGATTTTTCCGCCCCGATTATTAATTGGATCTTGTTTTTCTATTTCCCGCTCATTTTCCGGATAGCAATTTTCCTCTGCCGCTCTGCGATAAATTCTGGCAGCACCTTCGGCCGGTCGAAGTATTCGATGCTCTCAACATTTGTGC
Source organism: Oscillospiraceae bacterium (assembly GCA_017406005.1). Classification (GTDB taxonomy): domain Bacteria; phylum Bacillota; class Clostridia; order Oscillospirales; family Oscillospiraceae; genus Limivicinus. The sequence goes on from JAFQZI010000073.1 coordinate 46,286, forward strand.
GCTTGCGCAGATGGATAGCATCGAACTTGCACCGCGTTGTGCAGACGCCGCACCCGAGACACTTGTTCGGGTCAACAAATGAGGCTCCGCAGCCAAGGCAGCGTGCAGTCTCTTTTTTAAGCTGCTCTTCTGTTAAGGTCATGCGGTCATCGCGAAAACTGGAAGCCTTTGCTTCGTCTTTCCCGGGCTTTTGACGCTCTTCTGTATTGCATTCCCGCTTCACGGTGTCAAAGTTCACATTGTCCTTGTCAAAAGCGTGATACGTCAGGCGGTCACGGCCGATTGTGAGGCTTTGCCCCTTGTGTACATAACGGTGGATAGAAATAGCTCCCTGTTTTCCCTGTGCGATGGCATCGATGGCAAACTTTGGTCCTGTGAAGGCGTCACCGCCGACGAAGATATCTTTCTGTTTCGTCTGATAGGTGAATCCGTCTGCTTCCACGCGTCCTTTTTCATCAAATTTGAGTTCTCCGAGATCCAGGCCTTCCAGATCAATCCGCTGGCCGATTGCTGCAAGAACAGCATCACACTTGACTTTTTTGTCACCTTCACACACAAGCGCGGTCACCTTGCCGTTTTTGCCTTCTATTTCGAGAGGCTTGTGCTCAAACAGGAACTTTACTCCTTCTTCTTTCGCTTCGGCGACTTCGGCCGGGTCTGCCGGCATGTCGCTTTCTTTCCTGCGGTAGGCAACCGTTACATCTGCCCCAAGGCGCACAGCCGTGCGTGCCACATCCATGGCCACATTCCCGCCGCCGACTACAACCACCTTCTTGCCGACAGTTGGTTTTGCTCCCGCGTTCACTTCGCGAAGGAAGTCAATACCGCCCCATACGCCTTTCAATTCTTCGCCGGGAATCCCCAGCGAGGCCGATTTCTGTGCACCGACTGCCAGATAGAAAGCATCAAAACCCTGTTCGCGGAGCTGCTGAATGGTGACGTCCTTTCCAACATCAACTCCGCAGCGGAAGATGACGCCCAGTTCCTTGAGCACGTCAATTTCTGCGTCAAGCACCGGCTTCTCCAGCCGGAAGTTCGGAATCCCGTACCGAAGCATCCCGCCGGGCTGATCATTCTTTTCGAATACCGTTACTTTGTAATTGTCTGCTGCCAGATAATACGCGCAGCTGAGGCCTGCAGGCCCTGCACCGATCACGGCAATTTTCTTGTCGCTGAAGTTGTAAAGTTTCTTTGGCACAAAGCGGGTGTCACGGTCAAGTTCCCTGTCGGCAATGAATTTCTTTACCTCGTCAATGGCAACAGCCTGGTCAATTTGTGCACGGGTGCATTCATCCTCGCATTTGCGGTTGCATACGCGGCCGCACACGGCAGGGAAGGGGTTTTCTTTCTTGATGAGTTCCAGCGCATCGAGATAACGCCCCTGCGCTGCGAGCTTGAGGTAGCCCTGCACGGCAATGTGCGCCGGGCAGGCAGTTTTGCAGGGGGCGGTTCCCTCCGGCGCGATGTATTCCCGGTTGGTGCGGTGTTCCGGGTTCCAGTGCTCCGGTGTCCATTCAATGTCATCCGGCAGTTCCATGTGTTTGTGCTCAATGGGGTTGATTGCGCAGAGCTTCTGCCCCATCTGGATGGCATTGTTAGCGCAGTGATCCGTGCATTGCCCGCAGGCAACGCATTTTTCCTCGTCGATTTCGGCAACATAGTTGCTTTTGGAAGTATCCGGTGTGTTGTAGTACTGTGTTACCCCCAGCGCTAGGCAGCTTTCCGGTTGGCAGTTGCAGATGGCAAAGGTCTCGCCCTGATGCAGTGTGGTGATCTGGTGTACGCATCCGCGTTCATCGCATTTCTTTATCAGTTCCTTGGCTTCTGCTACCGTAACCGGCTTTCCCTTGCCCGTGCGGTTGAACATATCCGCCACATGACCCATAAAGATGCAAAGGCCTTCGTCCAGGTCCCCGCTTCCTTCTCCCATCAGTCTGCGCACGCGTCGGCACTGGCAGGGGGTGATGCTCAGGTGGCCGTCGTTGTCCTCAATGTATTTGCTCACACGCTCATTGTCGATCTGCTGTGCCTCTGCCGGGATTGCACTCTCAACCGGAATCACGCGCATGATGCCGGCACCCATCGGCGTGTTTGGCGCATGCTCAATCTGGCTGGTTGTCGCATGCCCGTGGAATGCATAGGCAATTTCAGGATGCGCCAGGCAGAATTTCTCGTTGATCAGCAGGAACTCGAAAATCCCCGGGGTATAGGGTGGCAGCAGATAGATCTCCATCCCTACTTTGGGCACGACGACCTGTACTACCAGCCCAATATCCGTGATTTCCCGCAAAATTTCTCGTGTCTGCTTAACGGGCAGCTTTGCTTTCCGGGCGATCAGTGGCACAAGAGCCGGTTTCATATCGGTCATCGCGAGCATAACGGCAATCTGCTCGTCGGTGATCCACTGCTCAAAGAGCCTGTACTCCGCGCATTTCGGCGTGATGGTATAATGACCACCATTGATTTTTTCACACAGCTGAATCAGATTCTGTCTCACTTCCATTTGAACTCCTCCTTATTTCTCTCGAATATTCCCCATCTGTTTTTTGTTCTTTTTTCAGTTTAAGCGATCGGAAAACAAAAGTCAATAACTCTCGTCGGGAAAAAAATGTGATTGTTGTGCGAGAAAAAATGTGATACAATTGCAACAACATCTTTTGAAAGGTGGGGAAAACATGTTTGGTAGACGGGCAGACGGGCGAAGAGTCAAAGGTATCGATCCCGTAATGCAGATCACCTCTTATGTAATGCCCATGCGGTGTGATGCGCAGGTCTTCCTGAAGCATCGGGCAGACATGGAAAAACTTACAAGATATATCCGGCAACAGAAGCAGGAGAAAAACCAGCAGATTTCCCATATGCAGATTGTGGTCGCGGCCTATGTACGTGCCATCAGCCGCAATCCGGAAGTCAACCGTTTTGTGATGAATAAACAGCTCTTTGCCCGGAATAACTGTTCGGTTGCCTTCACCATTCTTAAGAACCCTGCGGATGCCGATGAAGGAGAATCCGTTGTGAAAATCAAGTTCGATCTCACGGATACGATCTATGACGTGCGTGACCGTATGGCTGCCGCTGTTGCGGCGAATCGGGGAGATCAGCCTGCCGGTTTTGTGGATAAACTTCTGAGCTCCCTTTTCGTGGTTCCCGGGCTTGCTACCTGTATCGTAGGGCTTGTCCGTTTTCTGGATCGTTACGGCATCGCTCCCAGCGTTCTTATTGAGGAGCTTCCGTTCTATGTCGGTATGTACGTTACCAATACAGCATCCATCGGTGTTCACGATGTCAACCATCATATTTATAACTGGGGCAATGTCAGCCTGTTTTTGGGTATGGGTACAACGGAAAAGGTTGCCGTCGTGGAGGATGGTGTAGCCCGTATGAAGCGTTTTCTTCCCATTGGAATCACGGCGGACGAGCGTGTCTGCTCCGGTGCTCACTATGCCCGCTTCTTTTCTGACTGGCGGCATTATATGGAACATCCGGAACAATTGGAACTTCCGCCGGAATCTGTTCGGTTTGACCAGGGGCTAGAATACCATGAGGCGAAAATAACGCAGTCCTGAGCAGACAGATTTTGTTGACAAAAAGCTTTTATGGTGCTATGATGAGTCCCGTTCAAAAGCTGTGAAGGAGAACACCTCTGTCAGTTAGGGCGTCCAGAGAAGGCAGCCTGGGCTGAAAGCTGCCCCGTACCGATGCAGATGTGTGACCGCTCCGGAGCCGGAAGGAGGAAATGCCTTCCCGTATGGCGTGCGTAATCGCCCGAATGAGTGAAATGCAAGGTGGAACCGTGTGCAAATTTGCGCACCCTTGGCAAATGCTGAGGGTGCTGTTTTTATGGAGGGAAAAACGATGGCAGAAAACGAAAACAAATTCACCTTTGAGAATGAGGAATACCGCCGCACCTACTGGCATACCTGTTCTCACGTCCTCGCACAGGCGGTGAAGCGCCTGTATCCGGAAGTCAAGCTCGCAATCGGGCCGTCAATTGACAATGGCTTCTATTATGATATGGATTCTCCCTTCGCTTTTACGCCGGAGATCATGGAAAAGATCGAAGCGGAAATGCGAAAAATCTGCAAGGAGAAGCTGAAGCTTGAGCGCTTTGAACTTCCCCGCGATGAAGCTCTGAAGTTTATGGAAGAGCGTGAAGAGCCCTATAAGGTCGAGCTGATCAATGACCTTCCGGATGATGTCCCCATCAGTTTTTATCGCCAGGGAGAATTCACCGACCTCTGTGCCGGTCCGCATCTCGATTCCACCGGCCGCATCAAGGGCAATGCCATCAAGCTGACGGCTTGCAATGCTGCCTATTGGCGGGGAGACTCGAGCCGTCAGACCCTGCAGCGTATCTATGGCATTGCTTTCCCGAAGAAAGAAGAGCTGGATGCCTATCTTGAGCGCATTGAAGAAGCCAAACGCCGTGATCACCGCAAGCTTGGCCGTGAGCTTGGGCTCTTTGCCTTCCGCGATGAGGCACCTGGATTTCCGTTCTACCTGCCGAAGGGCATGGTCCTGCGCAATACGCTTATAGATTACTGGCGCCGTGTCCATAAGAAGTGGGATTATGTGGAAATTATGACCCCGCAGATCATGAGGCGTACCCTCTGGGAGACCTCCGGTCACTGGGATCATTATAAAGACAATATGTACACCACCGTGATCGACGGAGAAGATTTTGCCATCAAGCCGATGAATTGCCCCGGCAGTATTCTGGTCTACGAGCTCGAGCCGCACTCTTATAAAGATCTTCCGCTCCGCTACGGTGAACTCGGTCTTGTTCATCGCCACGAGCTTTCCGGCGCTCTTCATGGCATGTTCCGTGTCCGCTGCTTCACACAGGACGATGCGCACATCCTTCTCGCCAAAGAGCAGATCACCGATGAGGTGGTGCGTATTGTAAAACTCTTTGACGAAGTGTATTCTGTCTTCGGCCTTCCGTATACCATTGAGCTTTCCACCATGCCGGATGACCATATTGGTACCGTGGAAGACTGGGACATTGCCACCAATGCCCTGGCAGAGGCGCTCACCAGCATTGGTAAGACGTATATCATCAATCCCGGTGACGGCGCCTTCTATGGCCCGAAGCTTGACTTCCATATTGAAGACTCCCTTGGCAGAACCTGGCAGTGCGGCACCATCCAGCTGGATTATCAGCTCCCCGGTCGGTTTGATCTGGAATATGTCGGTACTGACGGCGAAAAGCATTGCCCCGTTATGATCCACCGTGTAGTCTTTGGCTCTATCGAGCGCTTTATCGGCGTGATTACCGAGCATTTTGCTGGTGCGTTCCCGGTCTGGCTTTCTCCGGTGCAGGCTGTTGTTATGCCGATTACGGACAGGGTAAATGACTATGCCGTTGAAGTTACCGAAAAGCTCAATGCTCTCGGTTTCCGTGCCGAGTCGGATCTGCGCAATGAAAAAATCGGCTATAAGATCCGTGAAGCCCAGCTCCAGAAAATGCCTTATATGCTGGTTGTCGGCGACAAGGAAAAGGAATCCGGCTGTGTCGCCGTTCGTACCCGCACGGGCGTGGATCTCGGCGCTATGCCGCTGGATGACTTTATTGCCAGACTCCGTGAAGAAGTTGATTCCATGGCAAGGTAAAACAAAGGTTTGTCTTGTGACAATCTTACAAAAACGGAGGGCAGCCACCCGGCTGCCCTCTTGCTATATCCGGTATTTTGTGGGATATTCAGCTGTGAAACTACAACAAATGGCGGATGAAAAAAACTGAAAAAATCTTTCATAATTTACGAAAAAAACTGTTGACAAGGCTTGGTGTATGTGGTATATTAACCAAGCTGCCGCCGAGAGGGCGGCGGTGTGTACCTTGAAAATTGAACAATGTAAGAAAACAGCTTATGCAAATAAGCACCAAAAAAAGGGAACTTGAAAAGAGTCTTTAAGACTCTGAAAATTCTTTTGAGAGCTGGAAAGCATCAATAGATTTAACCACGGGGAACCGTGTTTAAATACAATTTATTGAGAGTTTGATCCTGGCTCAGGATGAACG
>JAFQZI010000074.1 GCA_017406005.1 Oscillospiraceae bacterium
ATACTAATCTTCAATTAAAAAAGGATATAATCCAGGAACGAGCAGTAATGCTGTGAATAGTAGAAGGAAGAAGATTACGGATAGTCTCACAAAGCCGATCCATCACCTTATCAAGCGTAGCAAATACTTCGTTGCGGAACCCCATCTTCCGGATTTCTTTCCAGATTTGTTCAATAGGATTCATCTCTGGAGTATAGGGGGGAATAAAAAACAGTTGAATGTTTTCCGGACAATGAAGAGCCACGGCTTTGTGCCATGCCGCTCCATCGCAACAAAGCAGGATAATATCTTCCGGATACTGCTCTGACAGACTGTTCAGAAAGAAGTTCATACAATCTGTATTACAGTAAGGCATAATCCAGAAACAGGATTGTATATCTTACATCACATGTTAATGGGCGGGTCCTGTACCTTGAATGCATTTATCCAAGTCGTCGTTCCGTTTCATATTCTGTTTCAGGTAAAACTGTTCCAATGCACTGTACAAGTTGTGGTAAAGCGATGCTTAGTCAAATGCCAACAGAACAAGTTGAGGCAATTATAAAAAAGCATGGACTTCCATATATAACCGCGAATACTTTTACTAACTATGACGCTTTTTTTGAAGAACTTGCTCGTTGTCGTGCCCGGGGGTATGCTATAGATAACGAAGAAGAAACTGTTGGTGTAAAATGCATTGCAGTAGCAATAAGAACTTCTCGCGGTAATGTAGCTGGTGCCATGAGTATTTCTGGTTCCGTTTTGACTATGCAAAATGAGCTTAACGACAAATATGCAGCTCTTCTTTCCCGTGCTTGCAATGCTCTTTCTCCATATGCTAATCTTTTCCCTGCCATTCAGCTATTGGATAGTAGCGGGCAGCCTTGTTAATTATTTTATCGAGAATAGGACTGTGAGGAAACAATCTTCTACTCTCGTACCAGTCGCTGTAGTGGAAGATCTCGACAAAAGCCTGCGGAAGCATACGAAGATGAGCAGAAGAAAAACAAAAAGGCGGTGTCGGAACATATTATTCCGGTACCGCCAATTTCTTTTTCTGCTCAACAGCAAAATCTTTGACTCGTTTATCGTTAAATAGCAATTTCGTTGACTCGTTTGCCCAAAACAGCAAAATCATTGACTCGTTTCAATTTTGGACATGTTCCTACGAACAAAAAAAGAGGGTTTCCACATTCTGGAGCATTTGTCTTCCAAACTGCGGAAACCCTTTGATTTCAGGCTTTCTTCGGCCTTTTTTCACTTTTATGTGTTAGTAATACTACAGTCTCGACGTGCTCCGTATGCGGGAACATGTCAACCGGCTGGATCTTCTTCACAGTATAGCCTCCGGCTGTGAGGATTCGGAGATCACAGGCAAGAGATTCCGGGCCGCAGGAGATATACACAATCTTTCCGGGATTCATCCTGATCAGGGAAGAAAGGAACTTTTTATCGCTGCCGGAGCGCGGCGGATCCATAAAAACAACATCGCATCTCTCCCGTGCTTCCGCCATCTCTTCCATATACTTCCCTGCATCCTCACAGATGAACCAGCAGTTTTTTCTGTTGTTGGTTCGAGCATTGATGATCGCATCCCCAACGGCATCCCTGTTGATTTCAACCCCCGTTACGGACGCGCATGCCGATGAAGCAACTATGCCGATCGTTCCCGTTCCGCAATAGGCATCGAGGACTCTCTCTTTTCCGGAAAGGCCGGCAAATTCCATTGCAAGTGCATAGAGCTTTTCCGTCTGAACCGGATTCACCTGATAAAAGGATCTTGCCGAAATACGAAAACGGCAGGAACACAGAATATCCTCGATATACCCCGGCCCGTAAAGAACCTTATCCTCCCTACCAAGAACAACCGGTGTAAAGGCATCGTTGATATTTAAAACTACCGTTTTTATTTCCGGGTGTTTTTGTATCAGTTCGCGGACAAAAGGTTTTTCCGCCTTAAAAACCCGGTGTGCAGCAACAAGAACCACCATCACTTCTCCCGTTGAAAAGCCGCGCTTGATAAGGACATGCCTCAGAAATCCCTGCTCCTTGCGCTCATTGTAGGCTGAAATCTTATACTTCGGTATCATAGAGCGTATGTCCGATACGATCTCGTTGGCGATGGGATCTTCAATCAGGCAGTTTTCAACAGGAACAATTCTGTGGCTCGACAGCTGATAGGTCCCTGAGATGATATGACCTTTCTCATCCATTCCGAAAGCAGCCTGGCTTTTATTCCGGTAATGATAAGGCGTCTCCATCCCGATAATCGGCTGTATCGTGCCGAATTCTCCCAAGAGAGCCGTCAGTCTCTCCTGTTTCTTTTGCAGCTGCTGTTCGTACGGCAGTGATACCATCTGGCATCCGCCGCATTTTTCTGCATAGGGACAGGTGTACTCTGCCTTTTCCTGCAACGGAGCAGCAGAACCCGAAATACGGTCCCTCACAGACGGAACCGGATCTCCGGAAAAGCCGAATTCCGACCACGGATAGCCGCCGGGAGGCTCCAGCGTGAAGTCCATTCTTTCCCTGGAGTGCGGATGCGTAAAGGACAGTCGGGAAGACCAGAGGGCAATTTCGCAGTTATCCTCTGCTGCCCCATACTTTCTGTCCCCCACAAGCGGCATGGTACGGGACGAGAACTGGGCACGAATCTGATGTGTCCGCCCTGTGAGAAGAAGAATCCGCACGAGAGAAAGGCCGTTCTTTTCCGCCAGAACAGAATACTCCAGAGCGGCCTGGCGAACTCCCTTTCGCATCCGTTTTACAACATAGGTCTTATTCTCTGAACTGTCCCGGAAAAGGAGATCTTCCAGTGTACCTTCCTTCTCTTTCGGGATGCCGTGAAGCACGGCAAGATATTCTTTCCGGAAAGACTTCTCTGTGATCTGTCGGCTTAGAGAGGCTGCCGCTGCCTGAGAACGTGCAAAAACCATCAGCCCGCCAACCACTCTGTCCAGCCTGTGCACAGTACGAATATCTGCGGATTGATTATTCAATGCTTCGCGGAGGAGCTCCGGCATACCTCCCGGTTCATCGGTCGAGAGGGTTCCCACCGGTTTAACGCATACCAGTATGTCATTGTCAGAAAACAGTATATTCATGATCCTGATTTTACTCAAAGCACAGAAGAATGTCAATCCGGAAGAGAGCTTCTTGCCGAAGCGGGAAGAATGTATTATAATCGACCTGAAATTTCTACGGGAAGGCGGTGCAGCGTTACATGGGGAAGAAACAACAGGCATTCACCAGCAGGCCCATTGCCTTCTGCGCGATGATGGCAGCCCTGGGAACCGTCATCATGCTGACAGGCGGCCTGATCCCGGTGCTGACTTACTGTTCTCCGCTGATTGCCTCCTTTCTGCTGATCCCTGTGGTGGATCAACATGGAAGAAAGCATGCCTGGATGGTCTGGGCCGTAACGTCTGCATTATCCCTGTTGATTGGGGTAGATAAAGAAGCTTCCTTTTTCTATCTGTTTTTAGGGTGGTATCCTATCTTGAAACCTTTCTTTGACAGGATTCCTTCCCCTGTTCTCCGATTCATCGGAAAGCTGCTTGTTTTTTCTGCCGCTATCGGCATGATGTATGCCCTGATTTTTTTCGTATTCCGGATCGGAGATATCATAGAAAGCTTTTCTGCTCTTTTTTGGGTTAATCTTCTGTTCTTTGCCGGGCTTGCGGCAGTGATGATGCTTTATGACCGGCTGCTCGTCGCAATCTGGATCATCTACCTCAAAAGATTCCGCCGTAACAGAGACTAAAGACGGGAGCAGAAAACCCGATACCCGATAATAAAATGATCCTCCTAAAGTAGAGACGGATAATAACCGTCTACCATAGGAGGATCATTTTTATCTCTCATTTTCCTATATAATCAGCCCAGCACCTTAACATGATATGGCATTGCGGCGTCCGGCGTAAAGCGCTCGTTCAAGGCCGGGGTAATGAACAGATCTCCGCTATCTGTAATCATAATCATTTCAAAGTCGCCATGGGCACGCCAATATTCGGCCGCGCGTTCCGGCCCCATAACAAAAAGTGCAGTGGAAAGTGCGTCACAGCGTATGCCTTCCCTCCCTACAATTGTCATAGAAATGACTCCGTTCTTCGCGGGATACCCTGTTGCCGGATCGATGATATGCCACCAGATATTGCCGTCTTCGTCTTCGAAGAACCGTTCATAACCGCCGGAAGTGATAACAGCTTCATCTGCGACCTCCAGCACGCCGACCAGTCCGGTCCCCTCCGGCGATCGGACAGCTACTCTCCAAAACGATCCGTTTATTTTCTTTCCGACAGTGTGGATATTCCCGCCGAGATCCAGAATAGCCGATTTCACTCCATCCGAACGGATCATTTCGGCGAGCACATCTCCCGTATATCCCTTTGTTACACTGCCGAGATCTACCGCCATGCCGTCAGGAATACGGAAGCCTTCTTCTGTAGGCTCTACCTTCTTATAGTCAACAAAAGCAATAAGCTCTTCCAGTTTCTCCTGGCTCGGGACATGGTATTCTCCAGTTGTAAATCCCCATTCCCTTACGACAGGGTACACCGAAACATCCAAAGCACCTTCGGTATCTTCACAGATCTTAAGAGCCCTGTTCATAATGACTTCGGTATCCGGAGCCGCATTTGTGCTGCCCTCATGATTTAGACGGTAGATATCGCTTCCCTCTCTGGTAACCGAAACCTCATTTTCAATTCCGTTGACCCGCTTCTGAAGTGACTGCATCAACTCATCGCTTCCGCCAAATACGCGAATCGTCATCGTGGTGTCCATCGCGAAAAGATAGGTTGTTCTTTCCTCGTTTTTTGCCGCCTCTGCCTGGCAGCCGCCCAGCAGAAACATGATGCACATTATCAATGCCACAACTCTTTTTTTCACGGGTATTCTCTCCTCTTTTCAGCCAACGAGATCAATAAAACAATAAAAAACCCGGAAAATGTGTGCGGGTTATAATGGAATCCACATCCCGTTTCCCGAATCTGATTGCATGATAACAGCGGGGAACTCTTTTGTCAATCAGGAAGCGACAGCACTGAAAAAACTATTGACAAATCAGCCGAATAAAGCTAACATTAGCACAGATTTTATAAGCGATCGACACTCCGGATTTTATTCTTTTTCATGATAAAATGCCAACAAGGCAGTACCAACTGTAAACTGGCAGATCCCAGAATCTGTTAGAAATAAAAGGAGGTTTACCCCATGAAAAAAATTCTTGCACTTGTCCTCGCGCTTGCTCTGGTTCTGGCCCTGAGCTGCGCCGCCTTTGCAGAGGGTGACAAAATCGGTTACACCTGCATGGACGGAACCAACCCCTTCTTCGTCGCACTGGAAGGCGCTATCCGTGAAGTTGTTGAGGCCCACGGCGATACTCTTATCTCCCTGGATCCTCAGAACAGCAATGAGAAGCAGCTCTCCCAGGTGGAAGACCTGATTTCTCAGGGCATCGCTGTCCTCTTCGTCAACCCTGTTGACCGTGACGGCATCATTGCCGCACTCGACAAGGTGAAGGAAGCAGGCATCCCGATGTTCGGATTTGACACCGAAGTTGCTGACATGAGCTATCTTGTAACCTACGCCGGTTCCGATAACTACAATGCCGGTTATGTCTGCGGTGTTGACCTCGTTGAGAAGTGCCCCGAAGGCGGTGAAGTCATCGTTCTGGACAGCCCCACGATGCAGTCTGTTGTTGACCGTACCAACGGCTTCCTCGATGTACTCAAAGATCATCCTGAATTTACAGTTGTTACTCAGCTCGACTCCATGGGCAACCAGCAGCTGGGCAATGAGAACGCAACTGATGCTCTGACGGCTAACCCCAATGCAGTATGCATTTTCGGCGGCAATGACCCGACGGCTCTCGGCGCAGCAGCAGCAATTGACGCTGCCGGTTCCAAGGCTCTGCTCTACGGTGTTGACGGTTCCCCCGATGTTAAGGCTCTGATTGCTGAAGGCCGCGCAACCGGAACTGGTGCTCAGTCCCCGATCTCCATCGGCAAGACGATCGCTGAGAAGTATTATGAGTGGAAAGATGGCGCAGAGCTCGAAGATCGCTACCCCATCCCGACCTTCATGATCAACTCTGACAATATTGCAGAGTACAACAACGGCGGCTGGCAATAATATCGCAGTTTTTGACGAAAGCCTGTTTCTCTGACAGATTATCCCCTTTCAGGATTCAGGTTCGGTTATCCAAATAAAGGGCTTTGTTCTCATTGAGGGCAAAGCCCTTTCGTGAATGTATTTTGCAACGGTGGTGATACTTAAGTGAGCGAATATCTGCTCGAAATGAAAAACATCTGCAAATCCTTCCCCGGCGTCAAAGCCCTGCAGTCCGTTCAGTTTCAGCTGAAAGCTGGAGAAATCCATGCACTTTTGGGAGAAAATGGCGCGGGGAAAAGCACACTAATCAAAGTATTGGGCGGTATCTACATTGCCGAAGAAGGCGAGATTCTGATCGACGGCAAACCTGTTGTGATCAGCAGCGTCAACGACGCCCGGGACAACGGCATTTCCATCATCCATCAGGAACTTGTGCTGGTTCCCCGTATGACAGTTGCCGAGAACATCTTCCTCGGACGTGAGCCCATGGGCACATTCGGTGTGGATACCCGCAAGATGGTTTCCGAAGCACAGAAGATGCTCGATCGCTTTGATCTGGGAATTGATGCTGCATCTGAAATCTTTGATCTTTCCATTGCACAGCAGCAAATGGTTGAAATCGTTAAAGCAATTTCCTTTAACTGCAAAATACTGGTCATGGACGAGCCTACCTCTTCCATTTCTGACCGTGAAGTCGAGCAGCTGTTCGACATTATGCGTAACCTGGCGCGCCAAGGTGTCGGAATTATTTACATTTCCCATAAGATGAGCGAACTGAACGAGGTCTGCGACCGTGTAACAGTTCTCCGGGACGGCACCTATGTCGGTACTCGTGTGGTGGCCGAAACTCCTCGTGATGAACTGATTGCGATGATGGTCGGCCGGAAGCTGGACCAGTATTATACCCGCGATCACGTCAAAAATACAGAAGTATTCTTTAAATGTGAACATATTGACGACGGCAAAAAGCACCAGAAGCGTGTCAACGACGTTTCTTTTGAAGTCCGCAAGGGTGAAATTGTTGGCTTCGCCGGGCTGGTCGGTGCAGGCCGCAGTGAGACGATGCAGTGCGTTTTCGGCCTTACCCGGGACTCCAAGGGCACTGTCATCATGGATGGAAAAGAGCTGAAAATCAAATCGCCGGTAGACGCAATGAAGAATGGCATCTCACTGGTTCCGGAAAACCGCAAAGTAGAGGGTCTGTACCACGTGCAGTCGGTCACCTTTAATTCTACGATAGAGGTTCTGCATGAATTCATCCACAACCTGGTAGTAAACACAGCCCGCGAGAGAGAAATCACGCAGGAATATGTCGACAAGATGCACACCAAAACGCCTTCTCTGGAGCAAACAGTGACAAACCTTTCCGGTGGGAACCAGCAGAAGGTCATGATCGGCCGCTGGCTTGCTACCAACCCCAAACTTCTGATCCTGGATGAACCCACACGCGGCGTGGACGTCGGCGCTAAGGCGGAAATATATGAAATCATGAATGACCTTACCAAGCAGGGCGTGTCCATTATTATGATCTCCTCGGAGCTGCCGGAGATTATCAACATGGCGGACCGCGTCTATGTAATGTACGACGGCCGGATCACCGGCTGCATCGATTATGAAAACGTAAGCCAGGAAGCAATCATGAAGCTTGCAACCCTGGAAACGGCAGGAGGAGAATCAGCATGACCAAAGCAATAAAGCGTTATTTCAAGGATAATCTGGGCATCATTGCCGCGCTGGCAGTGATGATCCTGTTTCTCTATCTCTTTCCCAGAACTCATACCACATTCCTTACCAAAAACAATATATTCAATGTGCTCCGTCAGAGTTCTACCAACCTGATGCTGGCCTGCGGTATGACCATGGTCATTATCCTGGGCGGTATTGACCTTTCCGTCGGTTCCATCATCGCCATGTCCGGCGTGCTGGGTGCCGCAGCCGTTGTATGGCACGGTATGCCTGAAATAGTCGGTATCCTGATTGCTATCCTTTCCGGTGTCATCTTTGGCTTGCTGAACGGCCTTGTAATTGCAAAAACCAAAATCCCTCCGTTTATCGTCACATTGGCATCCATGAACATAGCAAAGGGAATTGCTTACGTATATTCCGGCGGCAAGCCTATCCGCTGCATGACGGATGCATGGAAGTTCCTCGGTGCAGGCTATGTCGGCGGCATCCCGACTCCTGTCATCACGATGTTTATCGTCTTCGTTGTGGCAGTACTTTTCCTGAACCGGACACGTATCGGACGGCATATCTATGCTGTCGGAGGCAGTGATACCGCGGCTAAATTTTCCGGTATCAGCACAGCGAAAGTAAAGTTTGTTGTATTCAGCTTCAGCGGTCTGATGGCCGGTCTTGCAGGCATTACTATCGCGTCCCGTTTGTATGCAGGAACCTGCACCTCCGGTGACGGCGCTGAAATGGATGCCATTGCTGCTGTCGTTGTCGGCGGTACGTCGATGTCCGGCGGCTCCGGCAAGCTGGGCGGAACGCTGATCGGTGTGCTCATCATTGGTATCCTGAACAACGGCCTGAACCTGATGGGCGTCAACTCTGACTGGCAGTATATCATTAAAGGCGCTGTTATTCTCCTTGCCGTTTACACTGACTTCCTGCGTAACCGCAAGAAAGCAAGCTGATCTTCGCCATTGAAGTGAGGAGCTGCCTTGCCGGCTGCTCTGCAACAAATATCTCTCTGCTGCTTTATACTCAGGGTTCTCTATAAAATCAACCAAAACCAATCAAGAAAACGGCAGATCCGAAGTTTTCTGTTCGGATCCGCCGTTTTTTCTATTCTTTATAAATCAATAGAATTCACCAGGAATTTCAAGGACGAGATCAGAAGTCGGGAAACTGCAGCAGGGATGGATGTAGCCGTAATGAATATCCGCCCATCGGCGCATCTCGTTTTCCTTCGGAATAAAGACCGTACCGGAAAGCAGCCGGGAACGACACCATCCGCATTCCCCTGCACGACAGCGGGATGCAGCTTTGATACCGGCACGCTCAACTGCAACCAGGACAGGTTCGTCAGCAGAAGCAGGAATACTCCATTCCTGCGGGCCCTGCTTTACCAGAATTGTAAAGGTGCTTCCTTTGATTTCTTCGGGATAGCCTTCACACTCCCACGGTGTCTTCGTTACATCAATCAGCTTGCGGCGGAACAGCCGTTCCGGAAGACCAAGCTTTTCAATTTCCGGTTTCAGGAATCTGTACATAGCTTCCGGCCCGCAAAGGAACACCGAGTACTCCTCCGCTTTCGGTGCATATTTTCGGATCATATCTGCGGTAATAAAGCCCTGCTCAAATCCCTCTTTCTCCTCATCGGACAAAACATGAATCACATCGACCTTCGGACAAACTCTGGAGATCTCATCCAGTTCCCCACGGAAAAGAATCTCCTCCTCTGTGCGGGAACCGTAAAGAAGCGTCAGTGTAAAATCCTCAATGCCGTCAGTGAGTGCTCTTGCCATAGAAAGAAACGGAGTAATGCCGGAGCCGCCGGCAAGCCCTATTACATGTTTCGCATCTCGTAAATCCTCATAGTAGAAGAAACCCTGCGGTGAGGAAGCGATGACCGTATCGCCCTGTTTTTTCTCCTGCAGCAACCTGTCAGCTACGAAGCCGCCCGGATTCGAACGCACTGTTATCGCATAACTTCCTTCCAGAGCTTCTTTCGGAGACGAGCAGATGGAATAAGAACGAGTGACCTGACTGCCCTCTAAAGGCAGTTTCAAAGAAATATACTGTCCTGCGCGGAAATATGGCAGCGGCTTTCCGTCCGCCTGCTTCAGAATGAAGGTTTTCGCAGAATTTCGCTTAATGATACTGTCAATAACCAGTTCCAGACAGTCCGGATGCAAAGCCTTTGCGTTTTCATTTACCGGAAAGACCCCGCTGATCTCCTCTGCAGGGGCAGCCTGGATCGCTTTTTCCCGAACTTTGCTCATGTTTTTGAACTTGAGCATGTCAAGCTTCCCGATCAGGCCGACTTTTACATTCAGCTCAGGCATTATTGTTCCCTCCTTCCCATTCTTTCAAATCCTTGAGGGCATTGGCCGCCATCAGTTGGCCGCAGATAATCGTGGCCGAGTATCCGTCGCCACGCGGACCGGCAGCACCGATCGGGCGGAGGCCCTTGATGGGATAGTCTGTACCGAGCATCATCATACGGGCCATCATGCCGTCCCAGTCTCTTGTTTCATACCCATAGACCGAACCTTCCGGCACTCCGAGGAATCGGGCAAAGGTCCAAGGGGAGGCTACTTCCATCTCTTCAATGTGGCCCGAAAGATCGATACCGGTTTTCTCTTTGAGCGTCTTCAGCATCTTTTTGGCAAAATCGGTCTTAAATTTGAAATAGTTCTTCTGCTCGAGCTCACCCCACTCATCCGGCGCGCCGAATGTGGTAAAAGAGCAGACACAGGTCCCCGCCAGCGAGAATTCCGGATTGACAATGTTGTAGCAGAGAAAGATTGTATAGTCGTTGGTCTGCGTACCGCCCTGGATCCTTCGATACTCCTCCGCCGAATCCGCGGTGCTGGAGAGAAAGATACTGTAGTCCTTAATCCCAAGCTTTTCGGGCGGAACATCCAGGCAGAAATAAGCGGTAAACATACGCCCGCCCATAATGCGGCCACGCGCTGCAGACAGCTTCTTTTCCCTCTCCGGGATCAGTTCTTTCGGCATCATAGTGCCATAGATGATATCAGGGTTGATATTCGCCAGGCAGTAGTCACAGTCAATCACGCCAAGGTTTGTCCGCACTCCGCACAGTTTATCTCCGGCAAACAGGAATTCCTCCGCCCGACAATTGAACCATACCTCGCCGCCCAGCTCTCGGAAGCGCTCCACCATAGCGGTGGAAAGCTGATGCGAGGTATGTGCCGGGATATAAGCTCCGCGCTGCACGTATTTATGTACCATCGCGGCATAGTGAATGAAAGCAAGATGCTCCATGTCCACACCCAGATAGCTCCAATAAGTTGAGAGAATATCCTGGCATCTTTTCGGAAGTTTTAGAGCGTCAAAGACCTTCTGCGTGCTGTATGCACCTGTGCGCAGCATATTGGGATACTTTGATTGCAATACTTTGGAATCTGCATGGCCCTTCGAGGCAGTGATATATGCGATGCCATCCAGCACTTCCTGGAACAGATCAAAGAGCTCCGTCATTTTCGGCCGGGAACCGGGAACATATTCTTCCATCTTGTCTATAAAGTTCTGGATCCCTGACGGCATAGTGACATCCATGAGGTTGCCGTCAGAATAAGTTGAGACAATACGGAAGCAGTCTTTGCACTCATACCAGTCGAGCTTCACACCATACCCATCCAGAATGTTCCGCACATCGCCCGGGTTGTCTGCCGGCCCAAAATCACACAGTTCATGCAGTGAGGGTTCGATCTCAAAACGACCACGTACAAAACTGGTCGCAGAGCCGCCCGGGACATTGTGTTTTTCGATCAAAAGGGTCTTTTTTCCCGCCAGCTGACATTGCAGGGCCGCAGACAGCCCGGCATTACCTGCGCCTACGACCACAATATCATATTTGGGCATTAGTCATTCCTCCTCTTTTAAAATATTCGAATGCTCGTGGTCAAACCACTATATTATAATATTAACATACTTTCTGAAGCTATTCAAGGTCGTATCTCCGGAAAAGAGCTGCGCTTCTACTTGCACTTGTATATAGTTATGCTATAATAGATGTATCGTATGATTATACAGCAAAGAAAACACATAAAATCAATGTGCAGCAATAAAAGCATTCCGCTGTCCACTGCGCCTGATGCTATCCGGTCAACAGGAGATATAGTGAGAAATGGAAAAGGAACTGAGACGATGTCGAAGTACGCTGCGTATCCTCGGTACCGGCGTGCTTGCCTTTACTATGTGGGATCTCATCAAACCCTTTCTGGCTGCTTTAATGGTTCTGCCGGAGGAGACAGAGATAACAACAAAAGAGCTTAATTTTGACCTGGACCCCGATATAATTGTTTTGCTTGTCTTTGCTCTGCTCTTGTTGTTCCTGCTAAGCATAGGGCTTCGGATTTATCTGGGCTTCTCCGCCAGAGCAGAAGGAATGGGGAAGTCCCGCGGTAAGGCGTATATGATAATTGCTTTTGTGTTCTTCCTTGTTCAGCTACTGCTGATTGTAATATTTCTGTTTCAGAATATTGTGTTGAGGCGGGCAGAGAGCTCATTCTCTGAAACAGCAGCTTCGGCACTGATGGAGTTCAGTTCTGCCGCCACAATGGGAGGACTGGCTTTTACTGCTGCAAAAGTCAAAAGGCTGGGCAGAAAACTTCAAAGAGCAGGGTGAGCAATAATGCAAAAGGATTTTCATTATTACGCAACCTACTGTGCTGCCCGAATTGCAGGATATTCGCACAGAGAAGGATTGGAAATTGCATACAGTGCACAAATGGTAGACTGCTGTTCCAGGACAATGCTGCTCAAGCTCAAAGGCCCTAAGGCAGCAGCCACCACACAGCTGCAGCTTGAACTTGCGGACGCGAGGACCGATCTGATAGGTTTGCAGGATATTACCCGCATTTGGGCTTCCTTTCATTTTCTGCCTTATGATCTCCACGCTGAAGTAAAACATGCATCCCGTCTTTATCAGAATAAATACCGCCTGATCTGTAAACCCAATGGTGTATTGCTGCGCGACACAGTAGAGTTGGCAAAAGGGAAAGGAACGCAGGCAACCGGTATCGCTATGCATATTCTGGCAGATACCTGGGCCCACAGCTATTTCGCCGGTACGCCCTCGCTGGTAATCAATAACACAAATTATTATTTTTACGAATTGCTCCCCGGACCTGAGGGATATACGGAACGTACGGTTCACTTTCGGCACAGCCCGGGAGCTCCGGATAATCCGGAGGAAGGTATTTATTCCAACAGCGTCTATCAGGGCAGTGAGAATTCGATTATGAATCTCGGCCATGGCAGGGCAGGGCATCTGCCGGATTACAGCTTTATTCGATATAAGTATCTCCCCGCCTGGGGAGAGTATGAGGAGATTATCAAGGATAATCCCTCCGACTACTTCAAAGCTTTCTGCCAGTTGATTTACGCTATGAAATATCTCAGAGGGGTCATCCCGACTTTTGAACTTGACACTTATGACACGGAAGCAGTTAGTCCGTGGGCAGAAACAATCAGGCAGATTATCAGCAAACGGCAGCCAATTGCCAGCGAAGATTGGAAAGCTCTGGGAGAAGAACTTTCCGGACAGCCTCTTGAAGACTTTGATTCGGAAAAATACCAGGATGAATACCTGCTTGCAGACACGGAAGCGAAAAACGAAACCTTTCTCGGTTCATTCTTTCTGGCTGCCATGGCGCAAAAAAGTATGGTAACCAATAAGATTTTCCGATCCGGCAATCTCCTTGCAGGTTTCTCGGTTGATTACACTCAAAAAGGGTTTAAAGGAATCAAGGATTACCGGAAGCTTATAGAGCAGATGCGGGAGGGAACAGAAAAATGACCCTGGTACAACGTATCAAAAAGAGTATAGGTGCTCTGGCCATGCTGCTCTGCGCATTTCTTATGGTGTATTTAGGGGAAGCTGGTTATGGCCTGGTGATGATGATCCTCTGCGTATCTTCTATCCTGAGCGGGCTGCGTTCTATCATCTTTTATTTTACGATGGCACGCCACATGGTAGATGGTTTGGGCATTTTGTTCAAAGGTATTATTCTTCTGGATTTTGGTCTCTTTACCTTGTCAATATCGCAGAATTACACTCTTTTTATTGTCGTCTACCTTCTCGCCATACACGCTTTCTCCGGAGTCATGGCCATTCTGCATGCACTGGAGGCAAGACGTTTCCATGCTTCCTCTTGGCGGATAAATCTGATTGAAGGGAGCCTGAATATCGCTTTTGCAGCCGCTGCAGTGATCTGTGGATTCGTTATTAACAGCCTGAAAGACGTAACCTGGATTTATGCATCCAGCCTTTTCTATTCCGCCATCCTGCAGCTCATCACAGTTTTTCGTAAAACAGCGATTGTATATATCCAATAACTACCCTTTGAACAGGGCCGAAGACAGAAAGGAAGAAAAAAGTGAAAGTATTGAAAAGCCTCCCGGCACGGCTGCTTCTCGCCATAGCCACTGGCATCATTGCGGGCTTGGTCCTCCCGAGAGAAGCCATGGTTGTAGTCGTCACAATCAAGTACATCATCGGTCAACTTATAACATTCTGCGTGCCGTTGATTATCATAGGTTTTATCGCTCCGTCCATTACCAAGCTGGGCAACAATGCAACCCGCATGCTGAGTGTAGCCGTCTTTATCGCATATCTTTCCAGCATCCTCGCAGCTTTCCTGTCCACAGGTGCAGGCTTTGCCATCATTCCGCATTTAAGCATTGTCACTGATCCCGAGAGCCTGCGGGAGTTGCCGGATGTTGCCTTCCAGCTTGATATTCCGCAGATTATGCCTGTTATGTCCGCATTGGTACTGTCCGTACTGCTTGGACTTGCTGTTGTATGGACAAAAGCAAAAACCCTTTCCCTTGTGCTCCAGGAATTTCAGAATGTCGTCCTTGAAATTGTAAAAAAGATTATCATTCCAGTTCTTCCTTTCTTTATTGCAGCAACCTTCTGCGCACTTGCCTGGGAGGGTTCAATTACACGACAGGCTCCTGTATTCCTGGTTATTATTCTGATCGTCCTTGTGGGCCACTATATCTGGCTTGCTGTCCTTTACGGCACAGCATCTCTTTATTCGCACCGCTCCGGCCTGGAAGTAATCAGCCACTACGGTCCAGCCTATCTGACCGCAGTTGGAACCATGTCTTCTGCTGCCACGCTTGCAGTGGCACTCGACTGTGCAAGAAAGAGCAAAAATCTGCGCAGAGATCTCGTGGATTTCGGTATTCCGCTGTTTGCCAATATTCATTTGTGCGGCTCTGTATTGACAGAAGTGTTCTTTGTGATGGCCATTTCCAAGGTCCTTTACGGTCATCTTCCCTCGGTCGGCAGTATGATCCTGTTTTGTTTTTTGCTGGGTGTTTTCGCCATCGGAGCTCCCGGTGTACCGGGCGGTACGGTTATGGCATCGCTGGGGCTTATCACAGGAATCCTTGGTTTTGACAGCGATGGGACTGCGCTGATGCTTGCGGTGTTTGCCCTGCAGGACAGCTTTGGCACCGCCTGTAATGTAACCGGTGACGGCGCATTAACGCTTATTCTCACCGGTTACGCAGAAAAGCATAAAATAAAAGAAGTACACACCGATATAGATTTTTCGTAAACGACGGGTATTGTTTATTTCTCTATAAAAGTAATACAGCCATTTGGCAAACCTCTGCGGTTCACCAAATGGCTGTTTTTCTAACTTGATGCTTACACTTTTTTTACATATATCTGGTTTTCCTGCCGGCTAAAGCCCATTTTTTCCATATACTGGTTATGTTCAGGGCTCCCTGCCATACAGAACAGGTGTGTAATGCCAAAGGACGGGAGCTGACTGTAGAGATATTCCCCCACAGAACAGTCTCGAAATGTGGGTGTTGTGTAGTCCAGCAGAACTTCAAAATTGCTGCCGTTTTTCTTGCCTAAAAGGATGCCGGCAGCCTGGTCCTCAAAAAAGACGGCAAATCCTTCCGCATTATTCGCCTCTTCCGGATGTACCGACGGAAAGAACCTCCCGATATCCTCCTGATATTTATGAACAAACCAGGCCGCAAAGCTTTCTCCGGCTTTGAGTGGCTGAATCTCATAGGTTTTGCCGGTAGCCTGGCGAAGTCGAAACAGATGATAGAGGTTAATCCCAACCAGACAGCCGTTGAGCAGCGCGGTCGGATAGGAACGGATCAAAATCGCATACGTTGCAAAGATGGCACTCCCAATCAGGTTGATTACACGAAGCCTCACTACCGAGGT
This sequence comes from Oscillospiraceae bacterium, assembly GCA_017406005.1. GTDB lineage: Bacteria > Bacillota > Clostridia > Oscillospirales > Oscillospiraceae > Limivicinus. Next base: position 15,995 of record JAFQZI010000074.1, read on the forward strand.
CATAAGCATAGATACAAGGACCAGAACAGACCCCAGATATCCAAACAGTTCTAACGCTAATCCTGCCTTCATAACCGGTCTCCTTTTCTTATACAATAAGCATGAATCATATAGATCCTTCTGCTTCTCCAGTATTTATTAGTATACCATACCGCTAATCAGATAACAAGATCAAAGCCTGTGTGCTGTTTCGTCCTGTTCTGTTGTGCTTAATATGAGAATTATATTGGCTTTTCCGGGCGGTTCACAACCCAGACCCCAAGGCAGACCAGCATCATAGCAAGCAGACAGCGCGGTATATTCAGCACCTTTACCTCATCCAACAGCAATGCTGAGAGCAACACACCGAATACCGGATTCAGGAAAGAAAAGATCATAATGCGTGAAACCGGATGCCGCTGCAGCAGTAATGACCAGAGCGTATAAGCAACCGCGGAAAGAAAACCCATATACATCATCAAAAGCCAGGCTCCGGAAGAGACTGCATTCAGTTTTCCGCCTCCCAGCAGAGCTGCCACACTCATCATTGCTCCGCCGCAAATAAATTGCCAGCCGCTGAGCACTACGGGATCCTCCCGTTCGGAAAAGCGTTTAATCAAAACGGATGAGCAGCCGTAGGAAGCCGCAGCCAGGACAAGGAAGCCTTCGCCGTTAAGGCGCATACCGCCCTCAAGGCTGCCGTTCACGCTCACCACAACAACCCCCGCAAAGCCAATCAGACAGCCAAGCAGCTTTTTCACCGTGAGATTTTCCTGGCGAAACACAAGAGCCGCAATCAGCAAAGCAAAGAAGGTACTGGTAGGCGAGATAATCGAACCCTTGAAACCCGGTGCATGGGAAAGGCCGATATAAAAGAACGTGTATTGAATGACCGTCTGCATCATCGCCAGCATCAGAATCATATAGCCGGAACCGCGCTTCGGCAGAAGGATTCGGCGGTGCAAAAGACTGCCGAGCAGGACCGTCAGGACTCCCGCCAGTGTAAATCGCACCCCGGCGAAGAGGATTTGGCTCATAACGTCATCGCTGGCAATGGCAAAATAACGGTATCCGAGCTTAATGCACGGTGCGGCGCTGCCCCAGAGCAGATTTGAAATAATTGCCGCGGTCAGAACCCCGGCGGAAGTAGAAAGAAAATCGGTTTTTCGAGCTGAGGATATCATAGTGTTTTTACATCGAATAGTTTTTCATCTGGTCAATAATAAGTTTTCCAACGGTATCCGCGAAAAAAGAAAAATCGCGTATTCTGACAAAGTCCTGCCCGTATACCATTCTTGCGGAAGGCAACTCATCGTCCTCCCCGGTGAAAATACAGATGACCGAAATCCCGTCTGCCCTAAGGCGTCGTACTTCATGTGCCGTATCCGTAAGCGCTCTGATTGCATCATAGCTGACGCCGACATCCCGCTCATCCTTTCTGATCTTTGCAATATCCAATGGTTTTACATCTGAAAGAACAATGAGCATCTTATGCTCGCAGGAAGAATGGGCCATCAGGTTTCCAGCTGCACGGATGGCGAGACCGTCTCGATTGCACCCTTCTGTATAGTAATTGAAGATGCTGCTGTTATCACCGGCTGATGAATAGTCGCTGAATAAGCGCAGTATGGTGAAGCCGCTCATTGAGCAAAAGCTCATCACTCTGCAAGGAATATGGCATCTTGAAAGTGCTTCAGAAATGATATACGCCTGGGATGAAATTTTCTCCGCTCTGGTCACCTGAGAATGGGATGCATCCAGAAGGATATCCACACTCATATCACCGGCATTCTCATTCATTGTTTTTGCGAAGATCTTTTCATCATCAAGTTTTGCTGCTCTCCATGCAAGTGCCGGATTGGTTATGCCGGAATTGGCTTTTCTCTGAGCGGGCTGCATATGCATAAGAATTGAGTTCATGATATTGGTGCTGAGTTTTGAAATATGAAGCCTGTTCTGAAGCAGATTTTTCTTATAATAGGCATGGTTGTTAGCGATCAGCTCCGCCTGGCGCTTTCTCTGGTGCATTTCAAACGTGCTGTAAATCCCGTGCAGTTCGCCTATTTCACCCTTTGTATAGAGGAGATGGGTAAATTTATGATTTCCGCTGCAAAGCTGCTTTTCAAGCTGGGCAACACGTTCTATCGGATAAATTGATTTTCCGAATTTCGTCTCGAGGAACTCGCGAAGCTCCGATTCATTCAGCTTTGTGCTGATTGAAAAATTACTGCGCCACTCACCCGCATCGCCATGATAAAGATCTTTCTCATGAATGACGATTCTGCCTCGCTGCAGAAAGGTGTCTACCGACATTCTTCTGAAATGAGGCAGCCGGTATTTCAGACGAATTTTCCCATCGCCATACAGCCCGTAATGCTCAAAGAAGAACTGCCTGGCAGTGGCAACTATTTCATCTGTCGTCATATCGGGATTGAACTTTAAATCAGTTTCTGCTGGAGCAGGGCGTATTCTCTCAAGAACAGGGCGGCCGCTAAGTTCCGTCTGGAACAGCACAGGTTCAATGGCGTTCCAGAATTCGGTTTCATAGAAAGCAGAGTTTTTATACTTATCAAGCATGGTAAACAGCTTTTCAAGCTTATCATACTCATAATGGCATCTTGCGGAACCGAAGATAATATTCCAGTAGAGATCCACATCGCCGTTGCTGTCATAAGCCTTGAAATCCGGCGCAAAGGAATAATCCTTCGCACAGTTCCATATGATATTGTCCGCGCGCCTTTTCTGAAACTCCGAAATATTCTGATCCATAATGGTCTATCTTCTCTATCATCCGTCTTGTGACTGATGGGCAACATTATCAGGCGTTTTCCTTATAAAACAGCTCTTCTTTCATCAGCTTGCCGTCTATTCGGGTAGAGACGGTGTCTTCAACAAGTGTTCTCTCAAATTCATCAAAGCTCTTGTTTATGATTGCTATGCTTAACGCATCATGCATGGACAGACCGTTATAAACAAGATTGATTGTTGCAAGCAACCCTCGCAGATCCAAGGCTTTTGTAGATATTTCAGAGCTTTCACATTTCTGACGAATCTCCCCAAACAGGGCTGTGAGCTGAGAGGCATATTCTGTCTTGAGGGACGGATACTGCTGCAGCAGAAGCTTCTCAAGGTCAGAGCCGGAAATTACAGGCATATTAATAACCATAAATCGTGAGGCAAGAGCTTCATTGAGCTCTCGCGTTCCCGCGTAGCCGTAGTTCATCGTGGCAATAAACCGGGTTGAAGGAGCGAGCCGGATTCTGCTGTAGCCGGGAACATCGATGATCCTGCGAAAGTCGAGTGTTGCATGGAGAACGGCGAGTGACTCATTTTTAGCCATATTGATCTCGTCCAGAATTCCGAACCCGCCGGCCTCGGCACAGGCATAGATAGGACCTTTTCTGAAGGAAACCTCGCCATTTCTGAATGTGTCTGTTCCGATCAGGGTTGAGGCATCGGTATTCAGATAGAAAGAGACATCCCATTCAGGTCTTCCGAAAACGGCGGAAAGATTTTCTGCAAAAACGTTTTTGCCTGTTGCCTTAGGCCCGACGAGAAGGATGTTTTCCCCGGAAAGGATCGCCGTAATTGCCAGCTGCCAGATTTCTTTGCCGAAATATTTGAATTTCGGGGAAGGAATTCTAATCTTGTCACTTTCAGCGACAGGATAGTCTTTTCGGTATTGCTCAATACGAGCTATCAGATTCTCATCTATACCCTCTTGTCTTAAAAAATCAAGCATATTTCTTTATCCTTTCAGATATATGATAATTTTACCACAATTCTATTCTGATCTGTTGTGTTTGTCAATACATATTCTCACTGTACAAATCCGGTCCTAGAAAGTCCGCCTAAAAGGTACATGCCAAACGGTTCGGCGATTTAATTCAAAACCTTTTTAAAACAAATGATCCGGTTCTGCTCCCGAAAGCCGATCTTTACCAAGCCCGCAAGCGCTTCCGCGTCGTTTTCTGTTGCTTTCATATCATGTTCGCCCCCTTAAATAAACTCGAATTGTCGGGAGAATTATACCATGACCGTACCAGCTCTACAACAAGAAACCTCTCTTGCCTGTAGTAGACAAAAGAGGTTTCTTTTATGGAAAAGGTGCGGCGTTCGCTATTGTTCAGACCACTTCAACAATGAATTAAATTGTTATTAATAATCCGGTATAAACCCATCCACAATTTTGTAGTCGATCCCCGCTTTGCGAGCTTGAGATGTTTGGAAACGACGGGGTATATGGTACATTCTGCCGTCTTTGATAAAATAGGCACCTGTTTGATGAAACTGAAAAGGGACGCCTTTGTTCATGCACTGGCGACGAACATCCAGCACCCATTCGTAATCAAGCGGCCGCACGTTTATGCCCGATTCGCCTGAGCAAGCCACTTCGCAGATACTGCCATCAAGATACTTTTCAAGATCGACTGGACCAAGCATGGGGCCGAGGATAACCGTTTTGTGCTTGATCGGAAGCTCCGCGAAGATAGGCAGCCGGAAATCCGCCCGATCCTGGTTTTCACAGGTGCAGCCTACGATAACATTATCATAGCCGTCTCCCCAGTCAGCCGGCACACATTCCGGAAAGCGTTCAATGCGCTTCGTGAAAAAGTAAAACATGCAATCATTGCGGCGTTTTATCATTTCCCAGCATTCATCACGCCATTCATCTGCGTCCTTCAGCAAAAAATCCGAGGTAAAGCAAGTCATAACAATAGAGCCAGGCGCGATCTTCGGTGTTCCGTCACGCTTCTTTTTCATCGGAAGATTGAAGTTTTGTGTTTTGCGGCATTGTTCCGACGAAGCCGAACTGCCGTATGCTTCATCCTGCCGATAAACATAGCAGTAACGGCATCCTTCGGAGTATTTCGTACAGCCGTGCCATGGATTCCAACTTGTGTATTTCTGTATGCTCATCTTTTCGTTCCAACACTTAAACTGTATAAATCCCGAGTTGTCGATGTGGAGTATACCACAAATCTGCCTGTTTCGGAAGCTGCTTTATTCTTCTCTTTATAATAAAGGTACATAATGGGAGAAAATATGGAGGAATGCTATTTCGGAGAAAACAGACTCAAGCAAAATAGAATTTTTCTGTCTAGAAATAGTACAAATAAAAAGAAAAATCGCTCAGAAAAGCAACTTTCTGAACGATTTCCCTGTGGAAAAGGACGCCTATTTTGATAGAATTTCAGGGTGGGGTTCAGCTCCAGCTTGGGTGGGGTTCACTTGCCCAGGGTGGGGCTCAAGTTATGTAAACCAAGCACCCAGAAAAGAAAATTTTCAAAATACATCCAGTTGGACGTAGACCGTTTGGGAGAAGTTTGCTATGATATTCCCCATATTAGGCCCATAGTACCATGCAGGCTTCAAAGGAGTGGTGCATTGTGCGAGTCTTTAAACATATTGCGGGCCAATTATTATAAGTCCAGCTGCATGGGGGTTCGAAAATGGAGACCACCCTAAAAACTGTCGCCAGAATAATGATAATAGAATCACTGTACCACTTGAGCAATTTGTGGTCGTTGAAGTCCCTTGAACCCGCAATGATGACCTTTCAAATCCAACTCCTCCCACCAAAAAACCCGTAGAATGCTCTATATATGAATGTTAACAGATTCTTCACAGAAGAATTAGCACTCTCTCTTGACGAGTGCTAAAAATGGTGGTATAACATAATCGCAAGAGGGAAAGAGATCCGGAACTAAGGTTCCGGGTTTCCTCATCTCCCCCTTACGGCATATACCATAGCAACAGCCCTGAACAGCATCCAGGACCGAAAATAAAAGGAGGTTTGACTTATGTTGTACATGCCTAGTATTTTTGGTGAGGATCTGATGGATCGTTGGTTCGATGACATGGACCGGGAGTTTGCCCGAATGGAGAAGCCGCTTTATAGTCACAATGCCAAGAACCTGATGAAGACGGATGTGCGGGAGCACGATGACAGCTATGAAGTCGATATTGAGCTTCCTGGCTTCCACAAGGATGAAGTTCAGCTCAGCC
>JAFQZI010000075.1 GCA_017406005.1 Oscillospiraceae bacterium
GACATGGAAGATGACTTCGACGACCCCTATTTCCAGATTGCTTTCAGCGTGATCCTGACCGCGCTTGACATCAACCCGGAAGAGCAGGAAATCGAGCTGCTGTACTACGATGAGGAGGAGATCGGCCTGGTGTTCGACGGGAAGGATGCCGTGATCCACATTGACCTGGAATCGGAACACCCCTTCGTGCTGGAATGGCTCAACGGGTCCGAGGGAGACGAAGAAGAGGACGGGGATGAGCCGGACGATGGCCCGCTGCCGGACAATGTTATCCCCTTTTCCAATTATTCCCTTTTCTGAAGCCGCCGGTATGGAAATTGAACGGAAGTGGCTGGTGCGGCCGGAAGAAATCCCGTATGATCTCAGCACGCTCCCCGCACTGGAGATCGAACAGGCGTATGTGTCCTTCTCGCCTGTGGTGCGCGTGAGACGCATCAACGGCGGCGAGCGGCACGTGCTGACCGTCAAGCGGCCGACGGAATACGGCGGCCTTGCCAACGACGAGGGAGAAAAAGATATCGACGCGGAACTATATGCGTTTTTGCTTGCCATCGCCTCCGGAAACATCATCCGGAAGACGCGGTATCTCCACGCCCTCCCGAATGGGCTGACGGAGGAAATCGACGTGTTTTCCGGGGCGCTGCAGGGGCTGGCCTATCTTGAAATCGAGTTTCCCGATGTGGCGGCTGCGGAGAGTTATCCCACGCCGGGATGGGTGCGCGCGGACGTGACGCACGACCTGCGCTTCAAGAACAGCGCGCTGGCACAGGATGGGATGCCGGTTTGAAAACAGAATAGTCAGTCGCTTCGTAATTAGTGCAAGCCCGATGCTCGCGAAGGCAACATTGTACCTTTTTTTGGTGCTTCCTCGCGAGCTAAAAAATATGGGGAGAACAGGCTTGAATAGTTGCCTCAGGCGTGGAAAGTAAAGCGGTCCCCAACCTCATCCACCATCGCTTTGCGATGGTCCCGCTTCTCCGCCAAGGGAAGGTTATATAAGGAATTAATTTGAAATTGGACCGCTTTGCACTTGCCAGAAAGATGTTTTTAGAGTAAGATAATTCATAGAATATATTATTTTTTAGGAGGAATCCTTCTATGCACTTTACCAGAAAAGTTACGGAAGACCTGACGTGGGTCGGCGCCGATGACCGCCGCCTCGCCTGTTTTGAGGGCGTTTACGGCGTGCCCGACGGCGTTTCGTACAACTCCTACCTGCTGCAGGATGAGAAGACCGTCCTGTTCGACACGGTGGACAAAGCAGTGTATCAGACGTTTTTTGAAAACGTAAAATACGCGCTGAACGGCAGAAAGCTGGACTACCTTGTCATCCACCACATGGAGCCGGACCATGCCTATACCATTGAAGCGCTGCTGACCCGGTATCCGGAGGTCACCATCGTGTGCAATGCAAAGGTGCAGACCATGCTCGGGCAGTTCTTTGACATGGACCTCACGGGGAAGCTGCAGATCGTCAAAGAGGGCGATACGTTCTCAACCGGCAAGCACAGCTTCACATTTGTGATGGCGCCGATGGTGCACTGGCCGGAGGTCATGATGACGTACGACGCCACCGACAAGATGCTCTTCTCAGCCGACGCCTTCGGAACCTTCGGGGCACTCAACGGACGCCTTTTCGCCGACGAAGGGGACTTCTTCGGTGAGGAGCTCGACGAGGCGCGCAGGTACTACACCAATATCGTCGGCAAGTACGGCGCTCAGGTTCAGGCCGCGCTGAAAAAGGCTGCAAAGCTGGACATCAGCTACGTCTGCCCGCTGCACGGCCCGGTATGGCGTGCACACTTCGGCGACTTCCTTGAGAAATACCTGCTCTGGAGCTCCTACACGCCCGAGGAAAAGAGCGTGTGCCTCGCCTATGCTTCGGTTTACGGCCACACGGAAAACGCCGCGAATATTCTGGCCGGCAAGCTGGTGGAACGCGGGGTGCGGGTGCGGATGTTCGACACGTCCGTCACACCGGCTAGCTATATCGTTTCGAATGCTTTCCGCTGCAGCCACCTCGTGCTTGCCTCCACAACGTACAACGCAGGCATCTTTGTGACGATGGAAAACCTGATCCACGATATCGTTGCCCACAACCTCTGCAACAGAAAGATCGCCCTGATGGAGAACGGCTCCTGGGCGCCGACCAGCGGCAAGCTCATGCGGGAAGCGCTGAGCGGCCTGAAAGGCACCGAGTTCATCAACGACACGGTTTCGCTGAAGTCCGCCCTGAAAGAAAACCAGCTTGCATCGCTTGACGCCATGGCTGATGCGATCGCCGCGGATATTTGCCTGAAGCCTGCTCCGGCTCCCGCCGCTCCCGCAGCAGCAGTAGAGGCCGCTCCCCTGCCCGTGGACGACGGGGCCTTCAAGAAGATGACCTACGGTGTGCAGGTGCTCACCACACAGGTGGACGGGAAAGACTACGGCTGCATCATCAACACCGCCTGCCAGGTGGCATCCGGCAATCCCAAGAAGCTGACGATCTCCGTCATCAAGAAGAACTACACCTGCGACATGGTGGCAAAAGCCGGAAAGTTCAATATCTCCATCCTCACGGAAGATGCGCCCTATGCCCTGTTCGAGCACTTCGGCTTCCAGTCCGGCAGGAATGTGGACAAATTTGCCGACCGCCCGGATGACCCCAGGATGAGCAACGGCATCCGCTACATCGGCACGTACACCAACGCGGTGCTCTCCTGCGAGATTATCGATGTGCGCGATCTGGAGACGCAGACGCTTTACATCGCCAACGTGGTGGAGTCGAAAGTGCTGTCCTCCGGAAAGCCCTGCACCTACGCCTACTACCATGCACATATCAAGCCGAAGAAGAACCCCGCCCCCGACCAGAAAGAATGCTGGGTCTGCAAAGTGTGCGGCTATGTGCATGAAGGCAGCGAGATGCCGGATGACTTCACCTGCCCGCTCTGCAACCACGGCAAGGAAGACTTCGAGCATGTTGTGCCGAACGTCCAGCCGAAGCAGAAAGGTTATGTCTGCACGATCTGCGGCCACTTTGAGCCCTGTGACGGCGAGTTGCCGGATGGGTACACCTGCCCGCTGTGCAAACACGGCAAGGAAGACTTTGAGCCTGCGGAGCAGTAAAAGGATTGATTTAGTTGCTTCGTGATTAGTACCTACTATGGCTCGCGAAGGGAACATTGTACCACGATTTTAGTGCGCTGTCGCGAGCTAAAAGTGTGAGTGGACGAGACTGAACAGAATTGGTTATAACAGAAACCCGGTGCGGGAGCACCGGGTTTCTGCTGCGGAGAGGGAGAAATATGTTAAAAAGGAGAACCGTGATAAACCGCGCGGCGTATTACGTGTTCTTAAAATCGTCGGGATTGTAGAACTCGTCCCCGTCACCGTTGTTATTATTACTCGGGCTGTCGCCGAGAACCTGTTCAAACTTGCCGAGGGAGATCTTGCCTTTCATGTACAGCGCCATCACAAGGATCGCACCGATGATCACCGCCGCTGCAGCTGCCGCAAGGATGTAGGCACCCGTATAGCTGCGCCCTGTCATTCCGCTCACCGTGTTGATAATCCCGGAACCCTGCTGGCCCGTCAGAGAGGTGTACGGCGTGGAAGAAGCTGCCGGTCCTTCAGTCGTGGTCGTTTTCAGGCCGGACGTCGGCATCACGGGAGCAGTGCCGCTGGAGCTGCCGCCGGATGTCACCGTGCCTGTAGGCGAGCCGGTCGTTCCGTTCCCGGAGGACGGCATTGCGGCCGTCGGGGTGGGTTCCGGAGTCGGCGTGGGGGTAGGTGCGGGAGTCGGCGTCGGCGTGGGAGAAGGCGTGGGCGTGGGTTCAATGGGAACTTTCACTTCCGCTTCGCCCGTAATGGTCCTGCCGAAGTTGTTGGAGAAGACCGCATAGAACTTCCAGTCATTGATGGCATCCGTGAGGTCGTTGATAAACAGCTGCTCGGAATGCGTACCCGTAAAGGTGACACCCTTGATTTTATCGCCGATGCTGTCTACCGCAATGTGCTCGCCGGAAACCGGGTCGATCGCCATCCATGTCACCGTGTCATACGGGTAGGCACGCGCAATGAAGGACGTGGACTCGCCTGTCTTTTTCTCCTCACTGCCCGGGTTTTTGGTGATCTCCGGAGCAATGCTCGTCTCCTGCGTTGTGGGAGGAATGTATGCTCCGTTGCCGGTCGTTGCTGTATCAAGCGGCCCGCCGTACATGACGGTGGAATTGCTGTTGCTGCCGTTTACAGGCATATACGTGCTGCTCTGACCGCTGATCACGCCTGCAGGCGCGGTAATCAAGCCCTCAGGTTCCGGCAGGAAGAGAGGCTGATCACTTGCAAACGCAGTAATACAGAAGCATCCCGCAAAGAGTAAGACGAGGAATATAGACAAAAATCTCCGAATTTTCATAGTCTGATCCTCCGATCCGGATAGTTAGTATTATGTTAACACATTTCCCTGGAAAGCACAAGAGGTTTTTCCGGAAAATTTATAAAAAGCAGGAAGATCCCTGCTTTTTTTATTGGACAAATTCCGCCAGCTCCGCCACCGTCTTGAAATAATAGCGGCAGTTGCTGCGCATGAAGGATTCAATCTCCGGAATATCGTTTGCCCAGCCCACTGCGGCAAAATCTACGCCGGCCTTTTTTGCCATGTCAAATCCCGGCTTGAGATCGTCAATCATCAGGAGATCCTTCGGCTCTAGGTGCAGCTCTTCCATGATCTTCAAAAGCGGCCAGGCATTGGGCTTGCGGTGCTCGGGAGGTTCTTCCCAGCCAAACACCAGATCCGGTTCCGGCAGGCCGTTTTCGCGGTAATCCCGCAGGATATTCTGCTTCATCGAATGGGAAACCACACAGATCGCGCCGCCTTCCGCCTTGTGCCGGTGCATCAGCTCGGCAATGCCCGGATAGGAAGCCGGAATATGATCTTTGACATAGGCCAGCCAGAATTGCGTTTCCACCTCCAGGTCATGCTCGTCCATGCCGTATTCATCCACGCACATTTCCATAAATCCCGGTTCAAAATTCTTCAGGAAGTACTCTTCGAGCGAGCAGGTGCGCCCCGGATAATACTTCTGCAAAAACTCACAGAAAGCCGGGTGGTGGATGGTCGCTGTGCTGTTCACGGTGGTGTCGTCATGGTCAAAGATCAGGCATTGATAGCGCATAAGGCTCTCCGTTCAATAGAATGTTGCAACTTCGGGGTCAGGCGCCGTGCACGCCTCATGCGACACATAGGTCAGCACCGGGCCGCGCCGCATATAGGCCTTATGGAAGCGAATGTTGATTTTTGCCGTAAGGCTGATCCAGGTGTTGTCAACGATTTCCGACGTCGGATTCTTCAGCTGGCATACGAGGGCTGCATACTGAATGTCTGCCGCGCAGCAGGTCATCACATGGCGCCCGATCACGATGCACCCCTTCGGGATCCTCTCACGCTTGAGCGCAAGGCCTTTGAAGCGCACCGTCTTGTTCTCGTACTTTTCCGGTTCTTCGGACATGTCGCGGTACCAGAGTGCGTAATCCTCATCGCCGATCTCGATGACGGGTGCGTTCAGGTCGAACGGTAGCGGATCTTCGATATCATCGTAGACAACGTTTCCTTTCGGATCCTCATAGGCAATATCCGCCCTGCGTGAAGCCCCGCGCACGATTTTGTGGAAGTCCATCTTGTTCATCGTCGGGAGGAAGCGGTTGAACACAACAAGCTCCGCACTCTTCATCTTGTCGAAGGTCAGCTGGCGCATGTTGGCATTGTAGGTGAGAAAGGTATTTGCGTCTGCAAACATGAACTCCTGATAAACCGCCCACTCGTCCGGCATCGCGTTGTAAAGGTCATCCAGCATCCACATGCCGTTATACTCCACGACGGCACGGTCAGCGTTCACGGCATCCGCCCAGTCAGCCAGATTCTCTTTCGTGAGCTGGGACTGATCCTCCACGACCTTTATAAACACGGTTTTGTCCGCAAACTGGTCCGGGGCATATTCCTCTTCCCCTTCTTCACAGACAAGGAGAAGCGTCCTCTCCCCGTTGCAGAAGCGCCTGTCCTCCAGCGTCTCCTGAATAAAGCGGGTCTTGCCCGCCTCCAGGAAGCCGGTGAACAGATAAACGGGAAAATCTCTTGTCTCAGGCAATGTTGAACAGCTCCTTCAAGGCTTTTTCGTTCAGTTTCGAACCGATCACACAGAAGCGGCCCGTCACAGCAGCTTCCCCTCCGCGGATGTTCTTTTCTTCCGGAACATAGTCAAAGTAGATCCACTGCCCGTCTTTCCCGTCAACAAAGCCCTTGGCTCTCAGCACAATGCCGTACTTCTCTTCATCACGGAGAGCGTCCAGGATGACTGAAATCTCATCCGGTGTATATTTGCGCGGCGTCTCCATTCCGAAGGAATCGAAGATCTCATCCGCATGGTGATGGTGGTGATCATGCCCGTGCTCATGGTCATGATGGTGATGCTCGTGTTCCTCTTCTTCATCATCATGATGGTGGTGATGGCAGCACTCGTGCTCGTCCTCATCGTCGTCGTCATCATCATGGTGATGATGGTGGTGTTCATGTTCCTCTTCATCGTCGTCATGGTGGTGGTGATGGCAGCACTCATGCCCGTCCTCATCCTCGTCATCGTCGTGATGATGATGGTGATGGCAGCACTCATGCCCGTCTTCATCCTCGTCATCATGATGATGGTGGTGGTGATGCTCATGGGCAAGCTCTTCCATCGCACGTTTCAGGCCGTTCTCTTCCATAGCCGCTTTGATCTGCCCGCCGGAAACGGCATCCCACGGTGTGGTGATCAGCCCGCAGGTCGGATTGATGGTGCCCAGCAGTTCGGCTGCTGTAAGCGTCTTTGCCTCGTCGATCATCCCTGTACGGCTGAGGACAATCAGGTCGGCATTCTCAACCTGGTCGTTGAAAAATTCGCCGAAGTTGCGCATATAGATCTTGCATTTGCTGGCATCTACTACGGTCACCTTTGTGCCAATTTCAATGCCGTCCACAGCTTCCACAGCCTTTGCCACATCGGAGAGCTTCCCAACGCCCGACGGCTCAATGATGATGCGGTCCGGGGCAAAGTCTTTCACAACCTGCTCAAGAGCCTTGCGGAAGTCTCCCACGAGCGTGCAGCAGATGCATCCAGAATTCATTTCAGTAATTTCAATTCCTGCATCCTTCAGAAACGCACCGTCAATCGCAATATCGCCGAATTCGTTTTCAATCAGCACGAGCTTCTCGCCCTGGTAGGCTTCCGCAATCAGCTTGCGGATCAACGAGGTTTTTCCCGCTCCCAAAAATCCACTAAAAATATCTGTTTTTGTCATTTTTTCCTGTTTTCCTGAACTTTCTATCAAAAATAGTTAGCAGAGCTGCGCTCCGGCAGGAACGGAATCATCCAGTATCATCAGGTGCAGTTCTTCTTTGCCGTTCACTTCTTTCACGGCGGAGAGCAGCATTCCGTTCGACTCCTGGCCCATCATCTTGCGCGGCGGCAGATTGAGGATGGCCACAACGGTCTTCCCCACGAGCTGCTCCGGTTCATAGAACTTGTGGATGCCGGAGAGGATCTGGCGCGGCTTGCCGCTGCCGTCATCCAGAGAGAACTTCAGCAGCTTGTCCGATTTCTTTACCGCTTCGCAGCTCAGAACCTTGCAGACACGCATGTCACACTTAGCAAACTCATCAATCGTCACATCGGGTAGAACCGGCTTTGCAGGGGGCTGGCTGGCAGCGCGGTGCATCTCTTCCAGCTCAGCAATGGCCTTTTCCACATCGAGGCGCGGGAAGAGGGTCTCGCCCTTGTGCACCGCCACATTGGCGGGAAGCACACCGTAACGGTTTGCATTGTCCCAGCTTCTGTCTTCCTCGCAGGCGCCGATCTGTGCAAATGCTTTCTCACAGCTTTCCGGCATAAAAGGCTGCAGGAGCGTCAGCGCCACACGCAGCGCCTCCAGCAGATTGTACATCACAGATGCCAGGCGGGCCTTCTTTGCTTCATCCTTGGCAAGCACCCAGGGAGTCGTCTCGTCGATATATTTGTTCGCCCTCTGGATGAGCTTGAAAACCTCTTCCAGGGCAAAGTGCGGGTGCAGTGCATCCATATGCACTGCATAGGCGTCCCTTGTAGACTCGATCAGAGCGATCAGCTCGTCATCTATTTCTGCAGCTTCACGATCTGCCGGAAGAGTTCCGCCGAAGTATTTCTCCACCATAGCCGTTGTGCGGGATACCAGATTCCCGAGGTCATTGGCGAGATCCATGTTGATGGTGTTGATCAGCAGTTCGTTGGAAAAGTTGCCGTCGGACCCGAAGGGGAACGTCCTCATCAGGAAGAACCGGAGTGCATCCACACCGAACTTCTCAGACAGAACATACGGGTCTACCACATTGCCCTTGGATTTGCTCATCTTCCCGCCGTCGATTACAAGCCAACCATGGCCGTAGACCTTCTTGGGAACAGGCAGACCGAGGCTCATGAGGATTGCCGGCCAGATGATCGAATGGAAGCGAACGATCTCCTTGCCTACCACGTGCACATCGGCAGGCCAGTATTTTTCAAAATCATCGTACTTATCGTTGAGATAGCCGAGAGCCGTAATGTAGTTGCTCAGCGCATCAACCCACACATACACAACATGGTCTTCATCAAAATCTACGGGAATTCCCCATTTAAAGCTCGTTCTGGAGACGCAGAGATCTTCCAGCCCCGGCTTGATGAAGTTGTTGATCATTTCATTGACGCGGGAGGCGGGCTCCAGGAACGTGCCGGTCTCCAGCAGATCCTGCACGGGTTTTGCATACTTGGAGAGGCGGAAGAAATAAGCCTCTTCCTCTGCATAGTGCACTTCACGTCCGCAGTCCGGGCACTTGCCGTCTACAAGCTGGCTCTCTGTCCAGAAGCTCTCGCACGGCGTGCAGTACATGCCCTTATAAGCGCCCTTGTAAATATCCCCGTTGTCATACATCTTGCGGAAAATTTTCTGGATCGATTTGACATGGTAATCATCCGTTGTGCGGATAAACCTGTCGTTGGAAATATTCATCAGCTTCCACAGATCCAGAATGCCCTTCGGCCCGGTGACAATATTGTCCACAAACGCCTGAGGCGTCATGCCGGCGGCTTTCGCCTTTTCTTCAATTTTCTGGCCGTGCTCGTCCGTCCCGGTGAGGAACATCACGTCATAACCGCACAGGCGCTTATAACGCGCTATCACGTCCGTCGCAACCGTGCAGTAGGCATGGCCGATATGCAGCTTGTCGGAGGGGTAGTAAATCGGTGTGGTGATGTAGAATGTTTTCTTTTCCATAGATAGTTCTCTCCTTCACAACTTAAGTAAGATGATAATAATAGGTGTCCATTGCGTAGCCTGTAGATATAGTCGGATTGAGGATTTCATCGAGAACCTTTTCTCCGGCGCTGTTATACACTTCACGGTGTGTCAGCGTGCGCCTGCCCGGTCCCATTTCATCCTCAAAGGAATAACGCTCAGTCTCGATTTTGATTTTATAGCCTTCTCTGCCCGGATGCGCAGGCTGATCCACTACACGGTCATAAATGAGATCCCAGGTATAGGAGGCTGTGTTGTCGAACTCGACGGGCATATAATCACTGTCCTCCAGGGTACCCCATAATTCAACGGTTACACTTTTCAACTCATCGGTCTCTTCCGTGTACGCAACAATTTTAATCGGGTAACTCTTATTATTCCGCAGCTTGAGATCCATTATCCTCCCGCCGTCATCTGGAATGGTTACCGTGGCATCTGTACCGAGCTGAATATAGTTTACCGGATAGACATGTGCCGTTCTTTCGACAGTCTCCAGAAAAGCAAAGATCGATGCACAGTACAGGGTGGAAGAAACCTGGCAGGCTCCCCCGCCTATTTCGTCCTTCACACTGTCCTCTCCGACGCCTACGTAAGCCGGAGCCGGCAGAAAGCCTGCCTCCTCCGTTCTCCGCCCGACAACCTCGTTATACGAAAACTGATCTCCCGGGTAGAGAATATGGTCATTCACTCTGGCCGCGCAAAGCCTTACATTCGAGCATCGATTATCTCCGGAATTGGTATACTTCGTGGTCATGGTCCCAAGCAGATCCCGGAAGAGCGTTGCCTCCAGGGAAGCTGCTGTCACGGCCGGGACCGTTTCTCTGAGGGGGATCTCTATCGTCTCGGCTGTTTCTGCTGCCTCCCAGGCGGCCTTAGCTCCTTCCACATCAAACGAACAGCCTATTGTCTCCGGGTAGATCGTGAATCTGCCGTCATCCGAGAAGCGGGCTTCCACCGGTTCCACGGCAAGGTCAGCATAAATGGCGTCGAAATCCGGCATGACGGGTTCCGACATCAGGGAGGTGAAATTCAGCTCCTTCTGCCCGCTCTCCAATGTGGAAACAATCCTGTTGTATAGCTCCCGCTCATTCAGCCTGGCACTTCCCTGACCTTTGGTCACGGTAATTTTTTCTCCCGGAATGTCTACCGTATACGGGGCATCCCCCAGTGCTTCGTTGAACCTATCAACAACTTCTGTGGCTTTCCCGGCAACATAGTCCGTCTTTATTTCTGTGTTTTCGCTGATCACGATGCCGTGCATCATCAGGTTTTCCATATAATGAATGAGATTCCGGAAGATATTTGGTCCCTTTCCGTAAGAAAATGCCGCTTCAGCAGCCTCCTCGGCTGAAATTGCCGCACCTGCCGCAATCGGATCCACCTCGACCCGCACCCCTCCGTAAGTTGTTACAGTCAGCGGTGCTGTCATGGTTTCCTGCCAGCCATGGGCATTGAGCGTGTCTATGGTCTCCTGCCGGGTCATATTTCCAACTTCGATCTCATTAATGGAAAGATTGCGGAAGTTTCTCGGACTGTTTGAAACCTTCAATGCGGCATAAACCGTGCCCCCAGCCGCCAGCACTATCAACAGGAGAAAAATAATAAGCGCAATTTTGCCCTGCCGTCTTCTGTGGAAGGATCTTCTTTTAAGTTCCTCTTTTTCACGCTTTTTTGCGTTTCTCACAGCATCTTTCGCATTGAGAGCTTTCCTGCGTTCTGCTGCCTTTGAGGCTTTTGCCGCTTCTTTCTCCCGCTCTCTGCTGCGTTTTTCAGCTGCTCTTTCTTCTTCCCGTTCCAGCCTGGCTGCCTCAAGAGCAGCTTCCTTTTCTCTTAGTTTTCGCCGCTGTTCTTCCGCACGTTCCCGTTCCTCTTCCCGGCGGGTCTCTTCAGCCTCCCGGCGGATCTGTTCCGCCTTTCTGCGCTCCTGCTCGCGGCGCTGGCGTTCTGCTTCCCGTTTCTGACGGGCAGCCTGGACAGCTGCCTCACGTTCTTCGCGCGCTTTTTTCTTTTCCCGTGCCTTCACTGCATCCGGATATTTCTCCGGATCGTAATTTCTTTTCACGGGGCCTGTTCGCTCAGGCTCCGGTTCAGGCCAGAAAAAGTCGAATTCGTCCATCTCCGGCTGCAGAATTTCTTCCTCAGCTTCCGCTTCATCGGAGAAAGAGTCCTCCTGCTTGCTCACGGCGTCGGGAATTTCCGCAGAGTCGGTTTTTATTTCGGATACAACTGTTTCCGGCGCAGCAGCTTCATCAGCCTTTTCCTCCGTGCTGATTCCGAACTCCTTTAAAATATCCTCAAAATCAAAATCCATTCAGCAGCAATCCTTCCGTACTTATGTCTGGGTTGTTTGCCTGTATAATTCTCTGAAAAGTTCTTCCTCACTGGGCGGCATCTCGGTTCTGTCCTCGGCATCAAACAGTTCGCTCAGCCACGGTGTGTTTTCAATACGTCCGCTGGCCTGCACCTCAAGCAGGATGCTGATCAGCTGGTTGGAAACCAGATAACCGGGCACCGTAAAGTGCCAGCGCTCGCCGTTTGCCACCGTCCAACCCTTCTCCTCGAAGATTTTCAGTGTCTTCTCTATCGGCCGCCAGTCAGACTGGCAGAGGGTCCTGTAATCACGCTCTGAAATACCCTTGGCGGTTCTCATCCCGAGCATCAGATATTCTGCTGCCCGCTCCATCGCATCAAGGTTGTTGTATTCGTCCACAAGGCTCGTGCCGCGTGCAACGCCCGTGATGTATCCCTTCAGATCTTTAATATAGCTGTAGCGCAGATGGCCGATGCACGAGTGAGCTCCCGGGCCAAATCCCATATAATCATCCAGTTCCCAGTATTTCAAATTGTGCCGGGAGAGAAAACCCGGTGCACAAAAGTTTGATATCTCATACTGGTGATATCCATAGCGGTTGAGCATTTGAGCGGCGTAGGAATACATATCCGCCTGCTCATCATCATCCGGCAGCACGGGAGAATTGCAGTACTCCCGGTACATCGGTGTGCCTGGTTCCAGCTTCAGCCCGTAAACGGAGATATGTTCCGCATGCAGGCCGACTGTTCTTGCAAGCGTCTCCGCCCAGTCCTGTTTCGTCTGGGTCGGCAGACCGTACATCAGGTCAATATTGATGTTGTCAAAACCGATCTCTCGTGCATCTTCAATGGCATTCACCGCCTGCTGATAAGTATGCCTCCTGCCGATCATTCGCAGGAGATTATCATCTGTTGCCTGAAGCCCTATTGACAGCCGGTTCACTCCCTCTGCCTTCATCAGCTTCAGGGCACGCCGGCTCACACTGTCCGGATTGCACTCTACGGTAATCTCCGCATCTGTGCGGACATTTCCGTTCAGCTTAAGCATATCCAGCACTTCCGCAATACGGTCGGCTCCGTAATAGCTCGGAGTGCCGCCGCCAAAATAAATCGTGTCTACCTCATAATTGCGGATAGACTCAGCAGATTCTTCCAGGTGGGCAAGTAGCGCTTCATGGTATTCCGGCATCAGATAATCGCACCCTGCAAGGGAATAGAAATCGCAGTAGCCGCATTTACTCGCGCAGAAGGGGATATGGATATAGATCCCCAAGAGCCTTCTGTCCATGCTTTAAAACAGTTCCGAAACCAGTCTTGTAAATTCGGCAGGATCCTCCACATCGACCCCCGCCATCATCTTTGCCAGTGTATTGAGGATTTTGGCAAACTCCCCTGCCTTATCCTTTTCACCGCTCTCATAGGCAGAGCGCAGTGCTTTCACGGCTTTGTTTTCCGGGTTCAGCTCCAGCACGCGCGTTGCCTTGATGCTGCGCATCTCTTCACTGGGGCCGCGGCTGAAGTATTTCTCCATTTCCAGCGTGATTCCGCCGTCGGTCGTCAGCGCACACGGCTGGGAAGCCAGCTTGCCCGACAGCCGCACCTTTGCAACATCCTCGCCGAGTGCTTCTTTTACAAAGTCAAGGAATTCCCTGCTCTCGGTGTTGCGTTCTTCGGCAGCTTTCTTTTCTTCCTCGGTTTCGAAGCCGAGATCATCCGTCACAACATTGCAGAAGGTCTTCCCGTCCTGCTCATGAAGCGTCTCCACCACCATCTCATCGAGTGCGCTTGTGAGATATATCAGTTCGTACCCTCTGGTACGCACTTCTTCGCACTGCGGCAGGCTCATGGCATGCTTCACATTGTCCGCCGTGGCATAGTAGATCGCCTTCTGGCTCTCCGGCATATTCTCCACATACTCTTTGAGGCTGATCTGTCTGTCTTCCGAAGTGTAGAACAACAGCAAATCACGCAGGAAGTCCTTCTTCAGGCCATATTCATCGCAGACGCCGCACTTCAGGCTCACCCCGAAGTTCTTGAAAAACTCTTCATACTTCGGCCGGTCGTCTTTCATCAGCTTTTCCAGTTCACCCTTGACACGTTTTTCCAGATTCTGCCCGATAATTTTGAGCTGTCTGTCATGCTGAAGGATCTCACGGGAAATGTTGAGAGAAAGATCCGGAGAATCGACAACGCCTTTCACGAAATCAAAATAGTCGTGCACCAGCTTGTCGCATTTCTCCATGATCATCACGCCGTTGCTGTACAGCGTGATACCCTCTTTGTCCTCACGGAACATGTACATGCTGTCGGTCTCACCTGGCACAAACAGCATTGCTTTATAGGAAACCTGGCCTTCAGCATTGATGCGGGCAAGTGCACATGGGTCTTTGGATGCATGGTACTTTTCCTTGTAGAAACGGATGCACTCATCGTCCGTCACTTCGCTCTTGCTTCTCTGCCAGATGGGGATCATACTATTGATGGTCTCATTTTCAGTGACCATCCTGTAATCGTACTTCGGGCTCCCGTCTTCGTTTTTCTCACCGGTCTCAAAGCGCTCCTGGTGCTCCACATCCATTTTGATCGGCCAGCGTACATAGTCGGAATATTTTTTGATCAGAGCCTTGACCTTCCACACTTCAAGAAAAGTGCTGTAAGTCTCATCCTCGGTGTCAGGCTTTATGTGCATGATCACATCGGTGCCGGCTGCAGCGCGCTTTGCTTCATTTACCGTGTAGCCGTCGGCGCCTTTGCTTTCCCATTTGGTTGCTTTTTCTTCCCCGTATTTTCTGGTGATTACCGTCACATCATCCGATACCATAAATGCAGAGTAGAATCCAACACCGAACTGCCCGATAATGGAGATATCCTCGTCTTTCGTACCACCGAGGCCGTTCTTAAAAGTATAGGATCCGCTTTTGGCTATCACACCGAGGTTGTTTTCTGCCTCTTCCTGTGTCATGCCGATGCCGTTATCACTGACAGTGATCGTACGTGCTTCCTTGTCAAGTACCACATCAATTCTGAAGTCATCTCTGTTCAGCCCAACCTGGTCATCCGTCAGAGCCTGATAGCAGAGCTTGTCAATTGCATCTGATGCATTGGAAATAATCTCCCGAAGGAAGATCTCCTTGTTCGTGTAAATGGAATTGATCATGAGATCAAGCAGCCGCTTGCTCTCAGCCTTAAACTGTTTCTTTGCCATGGTAGTAAAGGGTCAGCCTCCTTATTATGCAACCGGTCTCCCGGTATGGTTATGATAATCATTCCTGGCTCTTCAGCCGTATCGATATATTATAGCCGTCACAAAACCAAAATTCAACACAAATTTCCTAACGTTAACCTTTTATTCATTGATTCCGTCTCTTTTTCAGTCTATAATGCTGCTATATTGAATCCATACATGTTATTGACAGTGCCAATAAGGGAGGTGTGCCATATGAAATCCATTATGAGGTTTTTCTGTCTCTTTGTTCTTCTTTTTGCTCTTCTTGTCTCCGGCTGCAGCCACAGACAGATCAACTCTGCCGCTAAAGCCTGGCTGTACGAAGACGTTCCGAGCGCTTCCCCACAAGGTACTGAAACTCCCTCCAACGACAATACAGCACTGTCTGAACCAACTCCCTCTCCCGTTGTGTGGACGCCCGCACCGACGCCCGTTCCTACCCCTGATCCTACGCCGACTCCTGTGCCGACACCTGCTCCTACCTCTGTTCCTACTCCTGTACCTACCCCCTATATCCCTGAAATCACTACCACTGTGAGCATCCCCGGCTGGGTCAACGGCAACGAGGTTAATTTCCGCGAGCTTCCCGGCATGGGCGGTGAGATTATAACCACCTACAACAGGGGCAAAGCCCTTACCATTCTCGGTACGGAAAACGGTTGGAGCAAAGTCCTGATCGATGGTGTTACCGGGTATATCAAAGCTGAATACATCTCCGATATTCCCGTGCAGGAAACCTATGGCGAAATGTCTGTGTTTACCGACAATACATCCATTGCCGGGGCAGCAGGTTCCAATAATGTCAGTTCTATTCAGTCTATGATCATGCGCCTTACCAATGATCAGCGCGCAGCTTACGGTCTTCCTGCGCTCTCTTACGACTATGGCCTTCAATCTGTTGCCGATACGCGTGCTGCCGAACAGCCTCTCAGTTTCTCCCACACCCGCCCCAACGGAACGGACTGGAGCACAGCTTATCCTGCCAACACTTATTATTTCTCCGGCGAAAACCTCGCCTCCTGTGACGGTATCCTGACCGATGAGAGTTTTGCCTCCTCCTGTGTCAAATGGTGGATGGAATCAGACAGCCATCGTGCCAATATTCTCAATCCCAATTATACTGTCATGGCTGTGGGTGTCGCCATCACGCAAAACGGCATGTACGCCGTTCAGGAATTTGCCGCTCCCTACTAATCTATGACTTCCGAAGAGAAAAAATATATAAAAATGACCGAGACACCGGTCTCAAGGCTGATTCTCACTCTTGCTGTTCCCACCATCATCAGTATGATGGTCACCACTATTTACAACACAGCTGACACGTTTTTCGTCAGCAAAATCAGCGTTGCAGCAAGCGGTGCAACCGGAATCGTCTTTTCCCTGATGGCCATTCTTCAGGCTTTCGGTTTTATGCTTGGTCACGGTGCAGGCAGCAATATCAGCCGGCTCCTCGGCGCCCGCAAAGTACCATATGCGAGTGTGTTTCTTTCCACTAGCTTTTTCCTTGCCCTCGGAACCGGGTTTCTGATCGGACTTTTCGGGCTCCTGTTTCTGGAGCCTTTTATGCTGCTCCTCGGCAGCACCGAAACCATTCTCCCGGAGGCAAAAGCCTATGCCACGTTCATCCTGCTGGCGGCGCCTGCAATGGTGGTTTCCTGCGTGCTCAATAATGTTCTCCGTTATGAGGGGATTGCCGTCTATGCCATGATCGGCCTTGCATCAGGGGGAATTCTGAACCTCTTCCTCGATCCGTTTTTCATCTTTGTTCTGGGTCTCGGTACGGCAGGTGCCGGGCTTGCTACGGCAGTTTCCCAGTATTTTGGGGTCATCGTCCTTCTCCTTCCCTTCCTCAGAGGAAAAACCGAAACAAAAATCTCTCTCCATAGTTTTACCAAATCCCCCTCTGATATCGGCAACATTGTCCTCACGGGAATGCCAAGCATGATGCGTCAGGGGCTTAACGGTATAGCCACTACACTCCTGAATATTCAGGCATCTGTTTACGGAGATGCAGCTATTGCTGCCTTCAGCATTGTGAATCGTGTGAGCGGCTTGCTTTTCAGCATGGCACTCGGTATCGGGCAGGGCTTCCAGCCGGTATCGGCTTTTAATTTCGGTGCGAGAAAATACAGCCGCGTCCGCAAAGCCTTTGCCTTTACGGTCTGTTCTGCCATGGGTGTGCTGGCGCTGCTCTGTCTGGTCTGCCAGGCAAATGCGGAGGCTGTCATTATGCTTTTCCGCAAAGATACCGACGTTGTGCAGATCGGAGCCCAGACACTCCGCTTTGCCTGTTTCGGCCTGATCACACTGCCGCTTTCTGCGATCGGGAGTATGCTTTTCCAGAGTATCGGGAAAAAAGGGCGTGCGATGATCCTTGCCCTGATGCAGAGCGGCGGTGTTTTTATCCCGCTCCTGCTGCTTCTGCCACGCCTCTTCGGCCTGACAGGGCTTGAACTTGCCCATCCTGTTGCCTACGCTGTCGCCGGTCTGCTTTCCATCCCGTTTGTTCTTGCCTTCCTTTCTTCCCTGAAAGGGAAAGACGGAGAGGAATTATAGAAGTTAACTCATCACAAACCCATTATTTCAGGAGTTTTCCCAAGGAGTATTCATGAATATCAATCTGCAAATCGCTGAAGAACTCAATCTCAACCCATCCTATGTCGAAAATGTTGTACAGCTGATCGATGAGGGAAACACGATCCCTTTTATTGCACGTTACCGCAAAGAGATGCACGGTTCGATGGACGATACCACCCTCCGAACCCTCAACGAGCGTCTCGAGTATCTGCGCAATCTGGACGAGCGCCGTCACACGATTCTCAATGCCATTACGGAACAGGGCAAACTGACCGACGAGCTTGCCGCCGCTATTGAGGAGGCAAAAACACTGGCTGCTTTGGAAGATCTCTATCGTCCCTACAAACAGAAGCGCCGTACTCGCGCCACCGCAGCAAAAGAAAAAGGCCTTGAGCCCCTTGCTTCCCTTTTATTTGAACAGGTACCTGACTGTCCTGCTCCGGAAGCCGCTGCTTCAGCCTATATAAATGAGGAAAAAGGCGTTGCTTCTGTTGAGGAAGCCCTTCAGGGTGCTTCCGATATCATTGCGGAAATGCTCTCCGATGATGCCGATATCCGTTCTTCTCTGCGTGATTTCATTAACGCTTCAGCCTCGCTCCGTTCCCTCGCCGCAACGGAAGAAGACTCTGTTTACAGCCAGTATTATGATTTTTCCGAGAAAGTCAGTAAAATTCCCGGCCATCGTGTGCTTGCCATTAACAGGGGTGAAAAAGAAGGATTTCTGAAAGTATCCGTTGAACTTGACCGGGATGCCGCTCTTCAGCGTCTGCGCCGCAGGGTAATACGGCCGGGCAGTGCCTCCATGCAGTTTGTGCGTAATGCTGCAGATGATGCTTATGACCGCCTGATCTTTCCTTCCATGGAACGTGAATGCCGTTCATCTCTCACAGCGATGGCGTGCGATGGTGCTATAAAAATGTTTGCTCAGAATCTGAAACCGCTGCTCATGCAGCCTCCCGTCAAAGGTAAGGTCACGATGGGGCTTGATCCAGGATATAAAAACGGCTGCAAAGTCGCTGTGGTGGATGGCACCGGGAAAGTGCTTGATACAGCCGTTGTTTATCCTACCTTCAGCGAAGCGAAAAAAGAAGAAGCCATCAGCAAACTGACAGCTCTCATTAAAAAACACCATGTCGCTCATCTCGCTATCGGAAACGGTACGGCTTCCCGTGAAACGGAGCAGATGGCTGCGGAGATGCTCCGTCGGATCGGTGGCGGACAGGCTTATGCTATCGTCAACGAAGCCGGTGCGTCCGTCTATTCCGCTTCACCGCTTGCTGCAGAAGAATTTCCGGATTATGATGTGAATCTCCGCTCCGCTGTGTCCATTGCCCGGCGCCTGCAGGATCCTCTGGCAGAACTTGTCAAAATAGAACCCATGGCCATCGGTGTCGGCCAGTATCAGCACGATATGCCGGAAAAACAGCTTGCTGAAACGCTCGACGGTGTAGTGGAAGACTGTGTGAATGCCGTCGGCGTTGACATCAACACCGCTTCCATGAGCCTTTTGCAGCGTGTCTCCGGCCTGACCAAGGCGACTGCTTCCAACATCGTGAAATATCGGGAAGAAAACGGCATCTTTACCGACCGCTCGCAGATCAAAAAGGTGCCGAAACTCGGTCCGAAAGCATTTGAACAGTGTGCCGGTTTCCTGCGTGTACCGGAATCCGCACAGATCCTTGACAACACCGCCGTCCATCCGGAGAGCTATAAAGCCGCCTCGATGCTTCTGAATCTCTGTGGCTACAGCCTCGATGATGTGAAAAAAGGCGGCCTCAAAGATCTGCGGACCAAGTTTGAAGCCGCAGGCCCTCAGGCCGTTGCCGAAAAATGCGGAACAGGTGTTCCTACGCTGGCGGATATTATTTCAGAGCTGCTCAAACCGGGCCGTGACCCGCGTGAGGATCTTCCTCCCGTTGTCCTCCGGCAGGATGTTCTGGAGATGAAAGATCTCCGTGAAGGGATGGAACTTACAGGCACAGTCCGGAATGTGATCGACTTCGGTGCCTTTGTCGACATCGGTGTTCACCAGGACGGCCTTGTACATATTTCTCAGATCAGCAGCAAATACATCAGACATCCGAGTGAAGTGCTGCGTGTCGGCGATATTGTCAAAGTTAAAGTGCTCGGGGTGGATGAAAAGAAAGGCCGCATCAGCCTCACGATGAAGCTGTAATGATAATCGGCTCGCCTGTCGTTTCGATCTTCCCGTCCTGAATGGATACGGTCTCACCGGTTATATAATTTACATAATCTCCATCAATAAATTTTACGTTTATTGCATTATGTTTACCTGAAAAGCTGAATATTCCGAGTTTTCTGATCTTGCCGTCATCCCGCGTGAGGACGGCAAGGTCTTTTTCGTCGTCTGCGAAAGCCCAAAAATAGTCCCGGCAGGAGAGGCAGTTTTTCTTGATCTCTGCAAGTCTGGAAAGATATTTGCTCTGGTTATGAGCTTCGTCACGCTGGAATACGTCCTTTTCAAACAGACTCGGAAGATGCTGATTCATGTATTCCTGCCCTGCATAAAGCAGCGTCGAGCCTTTGAGGAAATACAGCATTGCCGTGAGGTTGCGCAGTACTTTTTCATCTTTTACGAGGGAGGCAACTCTCGGCTGGTCATGGTTTTCCAGACAGCGCATTTTGATATAGTTGTCCAGATAGACTGTTTCCTGCAGATTCAGTGCCTCCAGCCAGAGAGAAAGCGGTGCTTCTCCCTGGATATATCGGTCAAATACCTCCCGGGTATCATAGTCATACTCCATGTCAAAGGCTGCAAACATTTCGCTGTCCGTGCCCGCATACTGACCTTGAATCCTGTTGAAAACATTGAAGCTGCCGTGCACGGTCTCTGCCAGCCAGATACAGTCCGGATTGATCTCCGCCACAGCAGTTCTTGCCTTTTCCCAGAAAGCTGCTGGGACAAGTGACGCCACATCACACCGGAAGCCATCGACCATTTCTGCCCACATCCGAAGGGATTCAATCTGATACTCCCAGAGATCCGTGTTCCGGTAATCGAGGTCAATCACATCCGTCCATTCCGCCGTTTTGTTGCCGAAGCTGCCGTCAGGTTTGCGGTA
Source organism: Oscillospiraceae bacterium (assembly GCA_017406005.1). GTDB lineage: Bacteria > Bacillota > Clostridia > Oscillospirales > Oscillospiraceae > Limivicinus. The sequence continues at coordinate 20,512 of JAFQZI010000075.1, forward strand.
ATAGAATTCAGGATGCTCTCTCACAAGCACGGCATCCGGTGATGTGTGGTTGTAAACCACATCGATCATACACTTCATCCCATGTGCATGAATGGCATCTACCAGTATTCTGAAGTCTTCCATCGTACCGTAGCAAGGATTAACCGTCCTGTAATCCCTGTTGGCATACGGGCAGCCAAGGCTGCCTTTCTTATTCTTCTCCCCAATCGGATGAATCGGCATAAACCAGATAATATCTGTGCCGAGCGCTTTGATCCTGTCCAGATCAGGAATGATGGATAAAAATGTACCTTCCTCAGTATGATTACGCACATAGATGCTGTAGATCACCGCATTGCGAAGAGAAATATCAGTATTGACTGCCATAATAATATTCCTTTGCATGAAGAATAATATAAATTGAGTATACGACAATTGATTTGGATTGGCAAGGGTGAAAATCATGCCCAAATCACAGTTTGCATTGACAATTAATCAACTTTATTTTATTATAATGTTATCCTTAAATAAGGGAAAACCTTATGGTAACAGGAATGGAGAGAATCGAAAGAGGGTGAAAAAAATTGAGAGACCTTAAGCACCTGGGCTACTTTGAAAAGCTTCTGGAACAGGCCAACAACAAACTTATTGAAAAGGCAAAAAAAGAAGGCAGAATCTGTGTAGCTTATACGTGCGAAAATGTTCCCGAACCGCTGCTGAATCTGGACGGTACATTTTCCATCCGTCTGTTTGCGCCAAATACCGGATCGATGGACATTGCAACCTATTACATGACAAATCTTCTCTGTGAGCCCAGCCGTGCTCTGCTGGAACGCGCTATCGAAGGTGGTTTCAACTTTGCAGACTGTGTTATTGCACCGGATGGCTGCACCATGATGAACCGCTGTGTGGAAAACATGGAGCTGCTGCACACAATGGGAGGAGGAAATGACAGGTTTTTCCATCAGTACATGGAAATTCCCCTGAAGGCGGATGAAAACGGCGTAAACCTCTGCAAAGTCCAGTGCACCAACCACATTCTTAAGCCGCTGCATGAGAAATACGGCATTGACATTTCGGAAGAAAAAATCCGCAAAGCCGTGCAGGAACACAACAAAGTCTGCCGGCTGATCCGTGAAATCGGAGACTATCGTAAGGAAGAAAAACCAAGGATCACCGGCTATGAATTCCATGTCCTTACGCTTGCAACCTATGTCTGCCCGAAATATCTTCTGGTAAAAAAACTGGAAGAGACGCTGGAAGAGCTGAAAACCCGGGAACCGGAGGAAAAACCATGCCGAGCCCGTCTGATGCTTGTAGGCTCTGAAGTCGACGACAGTGGCCTTATCAAGCTGATTGAAGAGTGTGGTGCATTTGTCTGTGCCGACAGGTTCTGCTTTGGCTCCCTTCCCGGCAGAGATCCGATTGAGCTGAACGATGAAGAAGACGCTCTGGCGCAGATCTGCCGCCACTATACCTATTCCTGCCAGTGCCCGCGGCAGATGAACATGGAAAAGGTATATGGCAGGAAAAAATATGTTAACGATCTTGCCAGAGAATACCATGCAGACGGTATTGTTTATGAACAGGTAAAATTCTGTGATCCGTGGGCTTATGAGAGAATGCTCGGTTCCACCATGCTCCGGGAGGATTATGGCTTCCCGGTTCTCTCGGTTGACAGGCCATACAACATTGCCTCCTCTGCTGGGCAGATGCGCACCCGTATCCAGGCTTTCGTAGAAAGCATCGAAATCAAGAAGATCAAGAGAGGTGCGAAATGACGACAATTAAAAACCCCCAGGAAAAGAAGGGCGAACACACCTTAGGTGTTCTGTACGATGAGGGCAAAGTCCGCAGACGGCGTGAATGGCGCGGCGTGAAAGATACTTTTTATGATTATACAAGATGGCTGTATCTGGTGTCTGTTCTGGCCAAGTTTATTGTAAAGCCCCGCAATGTCAAAGGGATGTTCCGCTATCGCTGGATGGCAAACTATCTGGCCGTTATGCACGGAATGGACAAGTTCACTATCGGTCTCCGTGATGAACCGCTGCGCATTACTCATACCGCAATGAATTTTGTCATTGCTGATGTAACGCAGGCCATTGACAACTGCTTCCGCGGTGATCGCCGCCTTGGTAACGACAAAGCATTTTCCGATCGCTGCGTTTTGTGTGATGAAAACGCCATGACAGCATTCATGATGGGCTTCCCGAATGTTAAGTCGATCCTCCGTGAAGTCCCGACGATGTTTGCAGCCAATATTTTCAACCAGTATTCCACCACGCACTATCTGGATGTTGCCCAGCAGGCCGGAATTCCCGGTGATGTCTGCCCGATGCCGGAAGCCGAAGCCGGTATCTCCATTGAAGACGACTTCTGTGTGCTCGGCTGCTGCGCTGTTCAGGTAAATACCACGTGTGACGGTTCCCTTATGGGCAACGGTTTGATCGCCAAACGTCTCGAGCGGCAGTACGGCATCCCTACCTTCCAGCTTGTCGCCCCGATGCGCCATCGCGAGGAAGACGTACAGGATTATGCTGCAGAAGACATGAAAAAGGCGATTGCCTTTGTAGAAGAACATACCGGCCAAAAGTGGGACTGGGCACATTATTTTGAATGTGCCAAACAGGTAAACGATGCCACCCGCAAACGTCTTGCACAGCTTGAAATCAACAGCACTCCCTATCCGCAGTTTTTCGGCTCTGTCTTTTCTCTGTACAATGACACCAACTATATGGGGAACTGCGGCCGTGACCGCAAATTTATAAAAATCGATGCCAAGCTTATGAAGCTGGCGGAAAAAGGGTATCAGCACAAACGCATGGCTGCGAAGGAATACCGCCATCGCTGCATCATCTGGGGTGTCCAGCCGCAATACTGCATCGATATGCTTTACTGGATGCTGCAGTGCTGGGGTGTCATGCCGCTGACAGATATGCTTTCGATGGTCAACACCCGTATGATAGCGGAAGACGATACTCCCGAAAACCGCGAACAGGCTTATTATGACATGGCATGGCTCAATGAGAATATGATCATGCGCAACCGCACCCACGGCGGCTATAAGGTGCTTGTCGATGAACTCTGGGAATTCTGTGAAATGATGCATGCCGATATGGTCATGATGTGGGAGCATATGTCCTGCAAAGCGCTCACCGGTATGCATGGCCAGTTCGAAGAGCAGGCACGAGAGCGAGGCATCCACCTCGTATGGGTCTGCCATGATCTGTGTGATCCGCGTGTCTATACCCGTCAGGCCATCCGTGACCAGTTCAGCACCTACATGCGCACCGTCATGCTCGAAGAGCCGATTGATCCTTCCCTCGAGATTCTGCCGGATGATAACGCATGGTAAGAAAGGAGAAACCTTATGTCAAAACCATTAAAATTCCTGCTGACTTTTCTGCTTGCCGTATTTTCTCTGTTTGCCGTCACCTTCATGATTTACTTTTTCAATCTCGATATGAAGCTGACTTCCAAGCTTGAGCCGATTTTCCTCAAACATTATGACAGAATCAAGCGTGACATTTATATTTAAACAACAGCTCCTGCCAAAGCGGCAGGAGCTGTTTCACTAATAACCTTCGATTTCTGTAATTGTCATATCCCGGCCGGAAACCGGGTTAAGCTTCATGCTGTTGCAAGCCGGGCAAATAAGCCGTTCCAGGTCAGCCTCAAAAGAAGCTCCGCAATCCAGGCATTCTGCTATTCCCGGTACTGAGCGAATCACCAGCTTTGTCTCTGCAAAAGGGGTACCGTCAATCACGGCCTCCCAGCAGTCTGCCATAAAACTCGGTATAACTCCGCTCAGCGTTCCGATATCCAGCGAAACGGAATTAACGCCTTCCAGATCATTGTCTTCCGCGATCTGCTTGACTTTTTTCAGCAGTGCATCGCATAATCCAAGCTCGTGCATTACTTTGCAACCGTGTTTTTAACGATTTTCGGAACCTTCTTCACAATGTCAACCGCAGCATGAATCGGGAGTGTTTCATACGTGCCTGCATGCCAGTCCCTTGCCTTATGAAGATGGATTGCGTCAAACTTGCAGCGTGTCGTGCAGATGCCGCATCCGATGCAAAGATATTCATCCACCTTAGTTGCTCCGCAGCCAAGGCAGCGTGCGCACTCTTTCTTCACCTGTTCCTCGGTGAACGTCATGCGGGCATCCGAGAAGGTTTTCTCCTTTTCTTTATTGTACCCGTGTACCTGGCGGTGATCCTTGTCGAAGCTTGCGACCTCAAGCTGTACGTGTTCTTTATCCAGCGCACGATAAACACGCCGGTCACGACCCATAGTGAGCGTCTGCCCATGATGTACAAAGCGGTGAAGTGATATGGCTGCTTCCTTACCTGCCGCAATCGCATTAATGGCAAAACTCGGGCCTGAATAATCGTCTCCACCGACAAAAATGTCAGGTTCAGCAGTCTGGTAAGTCAGAGAATCCGCTTCCGCGGTTCCTTTCTTTGTTACAGCCATCGCGCCGATATCCAAGCTGCCCCAATCCACTCTCTGGCCGATTGCCCCGATAATGCTGTCAACCTTGATCGTGGCAAACTTGCCTGTACCCACGGGTTTTCTGCGTCCTTTCTCATCAGGCTCACCAAGCTCCATGATTTCTGTTCGAAGCGCGGTGACCTTTCCGGCTTCTCCCTGAATTTCAACAGGATTGCTGAGGAAACGGAACTGCACGCCCTCTTCCATCGCTTCCTGAACTTCTTCCGGGTCAGCCGGCATTTCTTCCTGAGAACGCCGATAGATGATATAGATTTCCTTGGCACCAAGCCTTACAGCTGTGCGGCATACATCCATAGCAACGTTGCCCGCACCGACAACCGCACAGCGCTTTCCGATCTTCGGCTTCCCGCCGAGGTTGACTTCCCGCAGAAAATCAACTCCTCCATATACGCCTTCCAGTTCTTCTCCCGGAATGCCGATCGGAGCAGATTTCTGTGCACCAATCGCGAGGTAGAAGCCTTTATAACCTTCTTCCCGGAGTTGCTGAATGGTTATATCCTTACCAACCTCAATGCCGCACTTAAATTCAACACCCATTGCACGGATAATGTCGATCTCTGCATTCAGGACATCCTTTTCCAGCCGGAAGTTCGGGATTCCCAATGTCAGCATACCACCAGGAACCGGATTGCGGTCAAACACCGTTACCGGATAGCCGCGCTTTGCCAGATAATAGGCGCAGCTCAATCCGGCTGGGCCTGAGCCGATAACCGCGATCTTTTCGGTAAAGGGTTTCCCGGTCTGATTGACCATTTTCGGGATCCTGCGGGTCTCCTGATTCAGGTCGTGATCAGCAATAAAACGCTTTACTTCGTCAATTGCAACTGCCTCATCCACGGCCCCGCGGGTGCATTCCTCCTCACAGCGTTTGTTGCAGATGCGTCCGCAGACAGCCGGCAAAGGATTCTCTTCCCGTATCAAATCAAGCGCATCTTCATAACGACCCTGTGCAGCAAGTTTCAAATACCCCTGAACCGGGATATGGGCTGGGCAGGCCACCTTGCACGGCGAAGTGCCGGATGGGACAACGTCTTCCCGGTTTTCACGATAATCCGGGTTCCATGCCTTTTTGGATGCAATATGATCGGCCAGCTTGACATATGTTGGCATGGTCGTATCAACTGTGGTGCAGAGTTTTTGTCCGAGTTTCAGTGCATTTGCAGGACAAACCTCTACACACTGGGCACATGCCACACACTTTGCCTCATCCACTTCTGCCACATAGTTGGAACGTATGGCATCTCTTGCGCCATACATCAAGCCAACACGCAGTCCGAAGCAGGCGCAGGCACAGCAATTGCAGATAGCCGCGCTGTCCCCCGCTTCTTCTATATTCGGGATGTCGTGCATCAGGCCGTTGTCTTCGGCGCGCTGGATGATCTCCAGCGCCTCCTCACGGGTAATGGCGCGGGCGCGGCCGGTGCGGATATAATGCTCCGCTCCCTTGCCCATCTGGATGCACATCTCTTCCGCGAGGTGACCGCAGCCGTCATTAATGCTGGTGCGGGATGCGCGGCAGGAGCAGGGAGACACACTGAAGGTGTCATATTTATTGAGATAATAGCTGAGCTTTTCAAAATCGTGTGCTTCCGGGATATCTTTGATAGCGCTTTCCACCGGGATGACACGCATCAGCCCGTAACCGCTCGGGATCAGAGGGGACATCGTCTCCATGCGGATACGGGTGTATTCTTCAAAAGCGCGGGCTACTTCGGGGTGGGTCTTCAGAAGTTCCTGGTTGTTCACCAGCATTTCCATGATGCCGGGGGCAAAGATCTGCATGAAATAGCGGTTTTCTTTGGTTTCCGGATCAATCGTCCAGCGGAAAACGCCGATCCATGCCAGATGCTGGGCAAGGCGATCCACTTCCTCAAGGCTTTTTCCGGTTTTCTTTGCCAGATAGGCGGTTGAGCGTTCTTTGCGAAGCCCCGCGGCTATTGCCACGTCGGCTTCATCATCTGTCACGATGCTTGCAAGGCTGTAATACTCGGGGGCGTTTTCATCAATTTTGTTTACAACGCCTGTCAGTCCGCCAACAATGTGGCACAGTTTTACGATTTTCGGTCTTAGTTCTGCCATTCTCTCTTCTCCATCTCTCTAGTATTCATTACATTATGGGGATCTTCACTTTGACATCGCTGAGAGGCCATGCGGAACAGAGGTGATACCAGCCCATCTCGCGGTCAACACGGCGGCGGTTTTCCTCATCCGGCAGGGTATATACTGCGCCGGAGAGCACATGCGCACGGCACAGGCCGCATTCTCCGTTGCGGCAATGCGTGTTGAGCAGGATACCGGCACGCTCGATGGCAACCGCGATGGATTCCTCTGCCTTTGCCGGGATCACATCTTCCTGTATACCGCGTACGACGGTAATGCTGAAAGTCTTGCCGATTGCCTCTTCCGGATATCCGGGCACTTTGGTGACATCCGCAGGGTTGTTGATCACGTCATGGCGGAATCTGCGGTGCTCCACGCCGAGCTCCTTCAGCGCCTTGTCGACAAACAGGTACATGGCGCGGGGGCCGCAGAACATATAGGTACATCCCGGGGTAGAATACTTTTCAATGATCTCTTTGGAAATAAATCCTTTTTCGCCCTGCCAGTCCGGATCGTCAGAGAGGACATGGACGATTTTAACGTCCTTGCAGGCTTCCTCAACAGCCGCCAGTTCCTCTTTCAGAACAATATCATCCGACTTCACGGAACCGTAAAGTACTGTGAGCCTGCACCCCTTCATTTTGCCGTTTGCAACTTCTTTCGCCATACTCATGAACGGGGTAATGCCGGATCCGCCTGCCAGAGCAACGATCTCTTTGGTATCACGCAGCGGCTCCCAGTAGAAGGTGCCGAACGGGAGTGCACCGGTCAGCACGTCGCCTTCATGCACATTTTCAAACATGTAATCCGGCACGAGATACGGCACGTTGCGGCGGATGGTCACTTCAAAGAACGGTCTATCCCCGCGTGCTTCATAAGGGGCGGAAGAAATGGAGTACGGTCTTGAGAGGGTGCTCTCCCCGATTTTGAAACGGAAATTGACATACTGCCCGCACTGGA
>JAFQZI010000076.1 GCA_017406005.1 Oscillospiraceae bacterium
CACAACCTGCTTCTGTACGGACACATTCAGCGCAGACGTCGGTTCATCGGCCAGGAGAACCGTGGGATTCAACAGCATTGCAGCAGCAATCCCGACACGCTGCTGCATTCCCCCCGAAAGCTCAAAGGGATAGCTGTCAAGAATCCGCTGTCCGTTTTCAAACCCGATCTTTTGCAGCAGGGAAATTGCTTTTTCCCGAAACTCTTTTTTCGAAACGGTTTCATGCTCGGTCATACACTCAAAAAGCTGCTGGCCGACTGTACGGATCGGGCAGAAAGAGCTGCCGGCGCTTTGAAAAATCATGCCGAGCTCAGGACCGTTGATTTTTTGCATTTCTGCTTCAGAGAGATCGGGCAGGTCTTTCCCTTTGTACCAGATATCCCCGCGCGTAACCATTCCGGCAGGGCCGAGGAGTCCCATAGCGGCCTTGATCAGGGAAGATTTTCCTGAACCTGATTCTCCGCAAATTCCAAGGATCTGCCCTTCTTCAAGAGCAAAGCAGATATCTTTTACAGCAACTTTTCCGTTATAGGAAATATCCACATGATCGTATCGCAATATTTCCGCCATGTTTTACCTCCCTCTGCTTTTCGGGTCGGCATAGTCACGGATTGTGTCGCCGAGGAGGTTAAAAATCATCACAGAGATAAAAATGGCAAAGCCCGGCGCCAGCGTAACCCAGGGGAGGGTGGAAAGCAGGCTGCGGGTATCACTCATCATGCTGCCCCACTCAGCGACAGGCGGTTTTGCACCAAGGCCGAGGAAGCTCAGGCCGGCAAGCTCCATCATCATGGTGCCGATATCCAGCATGGATGTCACAAGAATCGGCCCGATTATATTCGGCAGGATGTGTTTCACGATGATTTTCATGGCGCTGCTGCCGGATAGACGGGCAGCTTTGAGATATGGCATTTCTTTTTGCGCAAGAGTCTGGCTGCGGGCAATGCGTGCATACTTTGGCCAGCTGATAGCAGCGAGAGCAATGATGGCATTGTGGAGCCCACCTCCAAGTACGCCGGCTACTGCCAGAGCAAATACGAGCCCCGGGAAGGCAAGGAACATATCGGAAATTCGCATCAGTACCGTATCGATCCATTTACCGTGCCAGCCGCAGAAAACGCCGATAACGGTACCGATAGCCGTTATAATGGCTACCAGAAGAAGGGTGGAAAAAATACTTGTTTTACTGCCCACAATTACACGGGATAGCATGTCGCGGCCATAGCGGTCGGTTCCGAAAAGGTGAGCGGCGGACGGGGCAGCCTTGGCGTTGGAAAGATCCTGCAAATAAGGGTCATACGGCGTGAGGTGTTCACAAAAGATAGAACAGATGATCAGCAGAACAGCCAGCGATCCAAAAATAATTAGGCGAATTTTAACGGTATCGCCTTTTACTTTTTGCCTGCGAATGGTCGGCGCTTTTTCTGTCATTCTGATGTCACCCCCAGTCTGATCCGCGGGTCAAGGGCATGATATAAAAGATCAGTAACCAGGTTTACCAGCACATAGATAATTGCCATCCAAACCACATAGGCCTGAATGAGCGGGTAATCCCGCATAGTGATGGCATCCACTGCCAGCTTGCCGACTCCGTCCCACATGAAGATGCTCTCAATAATTGCAGTGCCGCCTAAAAGGCTGCCGATGGAGAGGGCAAGAAGTGTCACAATGGTGAGCATGGAAGATTTAATCACACTTCCCCAGAGCACAACGCTGTATCTGACACCGCGCGCTTTGGCCCCGGAGACATAGTCTTTATTCAGTTCCTCCAGAACAGTTGCGCGAACCTGCCTCATATATTTGGCTGACATGGCGATTGCCAGTGTAAGCGTCGGCATGATGGCGCTGCGGATCGTCGTTCCGTTGGAGATAACCGGCAGCCAGCCGAGCTTAATGGACAGAAGCTGCATCAGAAGCAGAGCCACAAAAAAATTGGGCAGGGAATTTCCGATAAAGCTTAAAAAACGCAGGACGTAGTCAGGTAGTTTATCATGTGTTACCGCGGCCAGAACACCAAGCGGAATGGAAATAACCACCGTCAGGAGAATGGACAATGCTGTCAGTAAAAGTGTGGCGGGGAGTTTGGAAACGAAAGTCTTGAACACGTCTCTCCCGGAAACATAGCTTATTCCCATATCCCCGGTCAGCATACCGCCCAGCCAGGAGAAATACTGTTGAAGAAAAGGCTTGTCCAAGCCAAGTTCCGCACGCTTTGCATCGATAACTTCCTGAGAAACTGCGCCTTTACCGGAGTACATCTCTTCTACAGCATCGCTGCCCGCCATACGCATCATAGCGAAGGACAGGAAAGTAATCCCAATCAGAATTGGGATTAACTGTAATACTCTTTGGATGACATACCTTCTCACGATTCTCTCCTATGCAGCTATTCATACAAAAACTGTGGGATAAAAAAGGTTCTGTTCTGTTATTATACGACGTGAATATCTTCCACGGAACCCCCCTGGGGGGATATTATTTTGCAGAAAAAATAATGGCCCTTTGATGAGAGAAATCAAAGAGCCATAAGAGAGAGATGAGAAAAAAGTGAGAGATCTGATTCCCGGGCAGCGGTGAGAGGGTTCACCGCCTGCAATGCCCGGAAAACTGAAGGTCGAACTAAGAATAGCAGAGCGTTTATCTCTCCACAAGCCCCCCGGGGGGATATTTTTTCAAAATTTTCAATCAATAAAGAGAGCGGGATCGGGAAACAACAATAGGATGTGTCTATGAAAAAAACTGGAATATTGCATGCTGAAAGCACTTATGTTATATTGTTTTCAAAAAGGCAACCAACGTTTCACAATGTAAAGTTATCCCGAATTATTCATGCCGGTGCAAAA
>JAFQZI010000077.1 GCA_017406005.1 Oscillospiraceae bacterium
CCCGGGGGAATGATTTTTTATACTGCTCTATATTGCTTTACGCTACATTTGTCCAACAATTAAGCTCGCGACGGAGCACCAGAATCGAAGTACAATATTCACTTCGCGAGCACCTGGTTGCAGTTGTATAAAACTGCATTACAAATCATATTTACCCCACAATTAAGCTCGCGACCGTGCACTAAAATCGAAGCGTAGTGTTGTCTTCGCGAGCAGTGGAATGCACCAATTACGAAGCAATATAGCTTTTCAACTTTTCATTCAACTTTCCATAAATTCTTTTCACAAACCACGGCTCGGTCGAAGCCTTCAACGCATCGTCCAGGGTAAACCATGCCACATCCCTGTTCTCATCCTCACAAATTGTCAGCGCTTCCCTGTCATCCGCTTCCAGCAGATAGGTGAGATTCAGATGGAGATGGCTCGGAACGTATTTCCCGCGTTTTTCATGCCCATCTACCGTCAGGGTTTCGAGAGAAAAAATCTCTTCCGACACAGGAACCACCTTCCGGATCCCTGTCTCTTCCTTCACTTCCCGCACAGCAACGGCCAGCAGGTCTGTCTCACCGTCCGCGTGGCCTCCCGTCCAGGACCAGGAATCATAGATCCTGTGATATACCATAAGCACCTTCGTCCGTTCACGGTTGACGACCCAGGCAGAAGCTGTCATATGGGCAAGAAGATTCTCCCGGTCAAAGGCATCTTCCTTTTCCGCAAGGAACCCAAGGATCACTTCTTTATCTGCCGCTTCCTGCTCATTATACGGCTGATAGTTCCGGATTTTTTCTGTCAGCTCCTCACGGTTCATGGCACGATCTCCTCCAGATAGGAATCGATATCAAACGGGACTGTTTTTTCATCCTTCTTCAGATAAAGCGGATGATGCGGATGCCCTGCCCTGGAGCAGCATCCCGCACAGAGCCAGCGTGCGTTATAACGTTTTCCGATCGACACCATATCCTTGACACAGCCGGGCAGATATGGCCGTTTCGTGATAATCGTGCCCCAGGCGGCCCATACTGCAGGCGCTATTCCCGCTCCCACATGAGAAAGCACATAAGCAAAGGCGCGCATATTTTCCTCATGAAGGCGGCTGTTGAAAACCTTATCCATCCGGTCCGGATCTGTCGCACGCTGGGCATACACGTTGAACATGATAAAACTGTCAAACCCGTTCGCATGCGCAATGCGCGAAACGGACTTGAGCGTATTGTCAAGTGCATCAGGTGCTGCGGTGGAAGGGTTGATCCCGATGCAGATCAACGGATTTTTCCCACGTGTACCGAGAATATACCGGTACTCGGTGTAAAAATCCGGTACATAGATCCATTGGGAGGGATCATATCCCCCGTTGTTTCCTGACAGGGCAAGCGCTTCCTCAAAAGGCAGCAGCTCTGTGCTGCTGCTCTCACCGGCAGGGATGTGGGGCATTACCCGTTCACCGCTTTCAGGAGCTGCTCCGTGCGATCCGTTTCCTCCCAGCGTACCCCGAGATCCTCTCTCCCGACATGCCCGTAAGCTGCAAGTTTGCGATAGATCGGTTTGCGGAGATCCAGGTCACGGATGATCGCCGTCGGGCGAAGGTCAAAGACCTTTTCCACTGCAGCAGAGAGGACATCGTCCGCTACTTTTCCGGTTCCGAAGGTTTCGACCAGGATGGAAACCGGCTTTGCCACGCCGATCGCATAGGCGAGCTGTACCTGGCACCGTTCTGCAAGCCCGGCAGCCACCACATTCTTTGCCACATAGCGGGCTGCATAGGCTGCGCTTCTGTCCACTTTTGTGGGATCTTTCCCGGAAAAAGCGCCGCCGCCGTGAGGAGCACTTCCGCCGTATGTATCCACAATGATTTTACGCCCGGTAAGCCCGGAATCTCCCTGCGGGCCGCCTATGACAAAACGGCCTGTCGGGTTAACATAATATTTAGTGTTCTCATCCAGAAGTTCAGCAGGGATGACCTGGCGGACTACAAGCTCTATGATATCGCGCCGCAGAACCTCCATATCTACCTCCGGGGCATGCTGGGCGGAAATCACCACCGTGTCGACCCGCACCGGATGCCGGTTCTCATCGTACTCCACAGTCACCTGCGTCTTACCATCCGGGCGAAGGTAGGAAACGAGCCCTTCCTTCCGAATTGCCGTCAGGCGCTTGGCCAGCTTATGTGCAAGGGAGATCGGCAGCGGCATCAGTTCCGGCGTTTCGCGGCAGGCATAGCCGAACATCATACCCTGGTCGCCTGCACCGTTCTGAAGCTCAGCATCCTCTCCCCGTTTGCTCTCCAGTGCCTTATCCACTCCAAGAGCAATATCGGCAGACTGCTCATCGATATTGACAATCACGCCGCAGGTTTCGCTGTCAAAGCCATATTTCGCACGGTCATATCCGATCTCCCGGATTACGCTGCGTGCGATACCTGCAATATCCACATACGTTTTTGTTGAGATCTCTCCCATGATGTGCACAAGCCCGGTCGAAACCGCCGTTTCGCATGCAACCCGCCCTTCCGGATCCTCCTGCAGGATTGCGTCAAGAACAGCGTCAGAAATCTGGTCGCAAATTTTATCGGGATGTCCTTCCGTAACGGATTCCGATGTAAAAAGATAATGTGCCATAGATACCTCCAATGAATATAATTACAAAAACCCCTGCCAAGTCCGGCGGGGGTTTTAAAAATCAAAGCTGCAGCCTCATCTTTCGTCACCGCCGGATTTAGCACCATACCTTTCGGCTGGTTGCTGTGAGATCAACGGGCCGGTCCCTCCCTCACTCTTGATAAGGTGTTCAATTGTCATGCGGTATTATAGCAGAAATCTTCCTCTTGTCAAGCACTACCTTGTCGCAAATTGCAATTTTTGTTAAACTTCTTTAACCCTATACTATCTCCTCCGGCATGGCATAGCGCCAGTGATATCCGCCCGCCGTATACTGCCTGCCACCGCAGACCTTGTGAATACCGGAATAGCCGGTTGCTCTCTCCGCCGCCTTCTGCGAGGGGAAAACCTCTCCGGTCTCTATACAGATCACAGCCTTCGGATGGCTGTCGGATTCTACAAAAGCGCGGTTCTCCGGTTTTGACAGATATTCTCTTACATTCCGCCTGACTTCCTCTCTTCTCTCCGGGTGTTCTTTATAACCCCGTTTGCGGATCACGCTCAGTTTTTCGGCTAATCCCGGATCTGCACTTGCCTCTCTGCGGGCAGAGGAGCACCTTTCCCGGAAATCCGGATCCTGCCACAGTTTTTTTACGCTTTCACTGAGTCTCACTTTATAAGTGGGATCTGATTCATAAGCAGCCAGGACACTCCTGCCGATTCTCTCGCGATACGTAGGATCACTTTCATACAGGCTGTTCACTGTATTCCGGATTCTGGTTTTCAGCTCCGGGTGTTCTTCATACAGCCGGTTTTTAATGTCGCTGCAGAGCTCCTTTGTTGCTTTGCTCATATGGACTCCCTTCCCGAGCCCGCCGAGAAAACGGTTGTATCCCTTTTCCGGATCGGAGCTGTCATAGAAAGCGATAAACCACCGTTCCAGCTTTTCCGCTCCTTCCCTGATCAGATGTTCGCAGAGAATTTCCTTTTTGAAATTCTCCCATCCGAACTCGATGATAGCATTCCGGATCGGCGTGCCCTTCTGATAGCCCCGCCCCTTGAGCCACCGTTTTTCCACCGGCAGCCCGGTGCAGCCGATGTAAATCTTCCCCTCCGGATCCGTGAGCTTGTATACCGTATAATGCGCTTCCTCCGGCGGCGAAGGCAATTCGCAATTGTATTCAGGATTGCTGTTTTCCATAAATTAACCTCCAGAAAAAATACAGGCAGAGATACAACGAAACATCTCGCCTGACGCCATAAATTTTCACTCAAAAATAGTGCGCGGACGGAAACCTACAAACGAGGAACAATGTCCCCTTCCGCGCCATATACACCGCACTTACCACGAAGTGTTGCTCGCTTTCGCCGCACCTCTTATGGGTGCCTACTCCTCGTTATCCAAAAAAAGAGCGCGGAGGGACACCTAACCACGAAGGTTAACGTTGTCTTCCGCGCCACTCATCAGCACTTACCACGAAGTGCCGCTCGCATTCGCCATGCGGTAAACCCAGTATTGTTCCGGTGTCCAGCCCATTGATGCCAGCTGACCCGCACTGGGAACAATGCCGGCATCCATCATCGCCTTTGCCCCGGCTGCATACCGATCCTGCACGGCATCCCGGTAAGCAGCCGTCTCAGCCCCATTCGTAAACAAACCGGCTGCTTTTACGGCATCCAATTCCGCATCCGTGAGGTACTTCCCCACGTTAAGGATATATTCGTTCTCCCATTCCCGGAGCCTGGCGTTGAACTCTTGAACACCGACGTTTTTCTCTTTTGCCCATTTCTCCAGATTCTGCAGTTCCGTCAGATATTTATTGCTGATCTCGAGCACCTTATCGGCTTTTTCAAACTCACCCTGGCCCCGCAGATCGGCAATCTGCCTGGCGGTATCGGTTTGCAGCTTGACCTCGGCGGAGTTGATAACCTGTCTATTATTCGCCGCAGTATTCTGAATCCCGCCATATTGGCTCATCCCGATCCCACCACGATCACCTCTTGCCTCAGCATAGAGAACCTGGTTATCCAAAGCCTTGGCTTCATCCCGATCTGCCTGATTCCGCTGCGTTTGATACAAAGCACGACTGTCCTGCAGATTGCGTGTGAGCTCATTCACGCCCTTATTGACAGCGTAATCAGCAGCCAGAACAGCCCTGGCCTTCTCCTGGTTCTCTCTTGCCCGTAATTCCGCTTTCTGCTGGGCAATATCCACATAATCGATCGGAGCAACAGACCCGTTGCCGACATACGCTTTTGCACCGCTTACAAGACCCTTTACGGCATCGGCAGCCTTGTCCTTTGCAATATACTCATTTGCATTGATCCCGTTCGGAACCCCGGCAGCCAAAGCTGCGTAAAACTTCTGGTCATACGGAGTCTCCTGTACTTCAGGATAAGCATAACTGCCCGCATTGGAACCTGTATTGCTGCCTGTATTAGACTTTGTACTCGATGATGTTGAACTCTTCACAGACGAGTTGCTGAAGCTTTTTGTACTTGTACTCCCCTTATTACTCGTACTCCCCTTATTAGCAGAAGAGCCCGCCCCGGATTGGGACGAGCTCGTATTATTCGGTGCAACATAATCCGGGTATCTTTCTTCATCCGTAACCGCAGCGGTGATCCCCGCCACAGCCTGATTTCCCGGCCTTGACGCTTTCGCCATGCGTTATTCCTCCTTTTTTATCCCCTCTTTGGGAACAGTCCCCGAAGTCGTAAGGGAAGAAATATAGCCTTTAAAACTACTCTCGGCATCAATCAGACCTTCGCCGACAATGTAGGCAATGACTGTGGCTCCAGCCATAATCATGCCTGAAACCGTTTCAGCCATCTCCGCATCACCTTTGAAAGCGATAATCAGCTCGGTGACAAACGCTGCCACCGCCAGCCAGAACTTTCTGCTGGTAAGTTTTCTAATCATATCTTCTCTACTCATAAAAAACCTCCTCTCAGCCCATATTACGTTTTTCTAACGCCGTTACCCTTTTTTCGAGATCTTCCAGCTGAACCTCAACTACGGGAATCCGCTGGGCAAAGTTGTTGTGCTTCTTGACCTCTTCAGTCAGATGCTTAATCTCGTTATTCGTCACCGCTGCCGTTTTGCTGTTTGAGAGAATCACACCAAGCAAAGTAACAGCGCTGGTGATCATCGCCACCAGAATCGCATCACTCATTTTTGAAATCCTCCATCGCTTTCAATAAATCTCTCAGCATCATCACAACCAAAACAGCCCTGGAATAAATCCGGAATTCTTCTTCGCTAATCTTTACGGTGCCTTCTTCCGGAATACCATCCGGATCTTCCGCCTCAGCTTCCGAAAACTGCTGATAATATGCCCTGCCAAGATCAGCCCTGTACTTGCATACTGCCTCACTCTGATCCGCCGGTCTCAGAAACTGCTTCACGATAGCATCCGAACATTCCCGAATAGACGGTGACTTCTCAAGAACTTCTCTTACAGGCCTATACTCATCCTGCCAGAGCTCACGAGTCAGCCATTCCACCTGGATGAATTCATCCCCGATGGAAACGTTCTGTTCCTGTGCCAGATCATATAAACCGGCTTTTCTCGGGTGATATGTCCACTGGCAGAGGCCATATCCCCCGCCTCCGGGGCCGTCATAAATAAACTCATGACGGCTGATATTACCGGCATCCAGCTGAGCTGTGTAATCAACGGAACGCTTAAATCCATTGGTAAAATCCCCCTGCAGACGACAGGAAACGCAGTTGCTCTCGGCTTCCATATTCCCCATTAAGGCAGCTGCAGCAACATCACTGAATCCCTTATGCTTCAAAAAATGCCATATTGTCTCTTTGCTCATTTTCCCTCCCAAAATTCATTCCTTTTGCCAAAACAAAGTGCGCGGACGGACATGTAAGTTCGAGGTACCATGTTGCCTTCTGCGCAATTGCATTGCACTTAACACGGATGAAACGGCCCCCTGTGTGGGAACCCTCTCATCCGATAAACATCCTCAATCGGACCGGGCTCAATCCAGACCGGTTCTCTCAAACGAGAAATCCGCTCTTCGTACATATTCAGAAATGTCGTATACCGGTAAGCATCGTCATAAGCCAGCAGATGCGCTGCCACATAGAAAACTAAGCACTCATGCACATCGGGAGTATTATCCAGTTCAACCGAATCCGCAGTTTGAGCACTCACCCTCTCGGGATATCGCCAGTATTCCAAAGCCATACCCTCAGGTGCCCGGAACGGAAGCTCAATCTTCCCCGTTAACACTCGATAGCCGAAAAATCTCTCATATCGTCTGCTTCTCGGAAACAGCAACCCTCCTGTAAATGGCAGCCAGCAGTCAGCCGGGAGCTTATACAAAACCCGTTCACCTACCTGTTCGTTCTCCAAATCACTGAGAAAAGCCATCGCCGGAATACGCTTTACACTGGTCGCTATATCTATCTGGCCGTTGTTAACCAAACCGGGTATCATGGCGATATAATCGGCTTGGTTATTGTACGTGGCAGGGATTTGACTCCCTGCCACGCTGTAACTGAAGATCAATTCCAGAACCCGGTTCTTCAATTCTCCATAGGTCATCCGATATTCAGCTTCCTCTCGGAAACACCGATCGGCTTCATGCTGCGGAGAACTTCGACCACTTTGATGCGCGTATGGCCTTCAGCCGGGGTGATCTCCGTCTCCATAGCGGTGAGCTCAACAGCTCCGTACCAGGGAGAAGAGGACGTGGTCACATCGATAGACGTGCCGTAGACGACATCCGGAAGAGATGCATGATCTTCGGCGGTGATGTAGAACCACTTATTCGTGCTCTTCTCTTTCTCCAGATTCATGATGATAGAAGACTTACCGATGTCGGTTGCAGAAGTGATGAACGGCAGATCCTTAAGCACAGGCTGACCTCCGTGATAGTAAATACCGTCTGCTTTCTCATCCAGGACAAAGCAGTCAAACAGGACGCGACCTTCCACCAGAGTCCCGGAATATCCGGGAGGATCCACATGCGTCTTGTATTCCTCCAGCTGTCTTGGAGCGACACACGCATCTTTGTGCACGAGAAGAAATGCAGAGCCTGCCGGCAGTTTGCTGTGCGGCACCAGCACAATTTCGATTCCGTCTACCATACCGATTCTTCCCCGCTTCAGCATCTCCTGGGATGCATCCCCATTTCTCACGAAGCTCGGATCCTGCATCAGCAGGTTAGCATAGTGATACGTGCAGAAAGCGTAACAGTTGTCAATCGGCACGTTGCGGTCGCTCATATGCTCGACACCGTTGAGGAGCATGGAATGTGCATTGGACCTGGTAATTTCAGTCGTGGCATTGTGCCCGTTTTCCTCGGCAGAAGCTGCCATCACGCGGAAGCAATATCTGTCATATGCCGGTACAATAACTTCCCTGAGCTCACGTGCCAGACACTGGCCCGGATCGGAAACGAATTCACTCTGGACTTCGTCGCCTCGGTCAATGAGGAAGGTGAAGCCTTTATCCTGGGTGACCTTGACCGTCTGAATATTCCGGCTCAGGTCATTCGGGTTGCCGTAGCGGTTGGAACCGCTGCGCGTGTACGGATTGAGAGGTGCATA
>JAFQZI010000078.1 GCA_017406005.1 Oscillospiraceae bacterium
ACAACCAAATTATATGCCGGCAGCCGACTCTTGTACAGAGCCGGCTGCCGTTATTTTCGCCTTTTTAGTTTGGGGGCATCTTATGTTTTGAGACAGCCCCTTTTTTACACATGAAAGGAGTCAGAAATGGCTCTTTTTTGTATATGAATGGTAAACGGTAAATAACCTGTACGGTAGAAAGAAACCCGGCAGCTTTTGACTGCCGGGAGAAAATCAAGAGTCTGATGTTGGTTTTCTGCAGATGTCCGGGATATCCTGCGACCAGGGGAGCAGGTCATCGAGAAAAGAAAAGTCTTTGTCATCCATGTGTTTGGGCATCTCGGTAAGTAAGAATTTCAGGTATTCATATGGTTTCAGATGATTTGCCTTAGCTGTTTCCACGATGCTGTAGACTGTAGCACTGGCCTGAGCCCCATGGATGGAATCAATAAGTTTCCAGTTGGAGCGCCCCACACAAAACGGCCGGATAGCACGCTCACAGGCAGAATTGTCAATGGGCACATCACCGTAATCCAGAAACACTTTTAGATACTTCTCCTGATTTATACTGTAGCGAAGACCGTCTCTTGTTTTCTGAGAGATGACAGTTTCAGGATTTACAGATTTTACCCATGCGAAATAAGCCTCCACCAGGGGTTTTGAGAACTCCTGCCGGCGGTTATAACGATCTTCGGGAGACAAGTCCTTCCAGTCGTCTTCCAATTTATAGAACGAACTGATTCGCTCGAGTGCCTGGTAGGCAATGGACTTCTTTACAGCCTGCTTAGACGGCCCGCCCTTACCTTTCATAACCTTTATGGCATCGGCAAAACTTCTGCGTGCATGAGCCCAGCAGTTGGCAACCCAGATACCATCACATTTCCGGTCAACGGAATGGTAGCCGCTGTAGGCGTCCGAAACAAGTATCCCGGAAAAGTGATCCAGGAAACCGGTTATGTGCTCAGCTTTTCTGGTTTTCTGGTAATCATACAGAATGATGACCGCTTCATGCTCAAATTCACCGCTTCGGTAAACAAACATCCGGGATTCCGCATTGGCCGGTCTGCCATCTTTGCTTACCTTGCACACGGTCTCATCAGCCTGCACCACCGGGAGACGGTTCAGCCGTTCCCGCAATCGCTCCCCGATCGGATACAGATAACGCTCAGTGCAGCGGATCACCCAGTTCGCCATGGTAGGCACAGGGCTTTTCACATCACACCGACCCATTTCCTGACCGATACGGTACAGCGGCATGGCATTCGTATATTTGGCATTCATAATAGCTGCCACGAGCGAAGGCGTCGCGATACTGTGAACGAGCAACTCTGCGGGATGAGGCGCTCTGACGATCCTGTCCTCTTTTTTCGCGGCGTATACGGCGACATGGTGCTCTACAACTTCCTTCGTCGCCGGATGGAATTCCAGCTTCCGGTATACATCATCCGGCAACCGTTTCCAGCCGTTTTCACCAAAAATTTCCGTCAGCTCCTGATCCGACAGTTCATGATACTCTTCCCGGCGGGGGAGATCTTTCAGCATTTCATCCAGTTTACCGGATTTCCGTTTTGTACGGGTGTATGAGACCTCTTCTGTTTCTGGTTCGTCAGGTTCTTTCTCAGCTTCCGCCTCTGCTTCATTAAAGAAACCTTCCAGTTCTTCCTGCCCGAGATATTCCAGTTTTTCAGTTTTCCGGCCGAATTTCTGCGACTGCATTGTTGCAATCTGTTCCATAAACAATGCGTTCTGCTGCTGCACCTGAAGAAGAAGGGCAACAACCTCTTCTTTGCTCAGAGTCTTCAGTTCTTCAGCGGTATACTGCTTCATGAGCATATACTCCTTTAATCTGGTAGCTTTATTATACCGGAAAAACATTTATATTACCATCTTTTTGCTTGTTTGCCACAACCTGGCATTCGTCATAATGACTGTGGAGAACTTTCGCCGCAACTAAGCCGGAAAGCGGCTCTCAGCCTGATTACAGCCCTTTCAGCTGTAAAATGTGGAGAAGTAAAAGCAAGCAGAACGCCTTCCACCTGGTCAGTCGCTCTGCGGATATACACTCAGCCATGTGCGGGCTGTAAAATTCTATGTTTTGCATAACATCAATACAGATGGCGTAGATTTGTTTCATGTATGGATGAGACAATTGTCATTCCTTTCATCAACCAGTCAAACTGTTCCTGGGTGATGCTCATAGCTTCCTGGGTATTTCTTGGCCATCGAAATCTTCCGCTGCCCAGCCGCTTATACAGGAGAAGAAATCCATCGCCTTCAAATACAAGCCCTTTGATTCTGTCGGCCTTCGTCCCACAAAAGAGGAAAAGGACATCTTTCTCGCCCGGATCCATTTGAAATTGTTTCTGAACCATGGCTGCCAGACCATCAATTCCCTGCCGCAGATCAGTTTTTCCGCAGGCGATGACGATACGGCGGAATCCTCTGGCATCGTTAAGCATTGCAGAGTATCTCCTTCAAATCCTTTACCAGCCTTGAAGAGATGCCATTCGTCAATTCCAATTCCATCTTCCCGACACGCAGTACTGCCACTGGTATAAACTGCGAGACGGTCTCATGCTTTTCGTTTACAGCCCCTTCCGATGTGACCACAGGTAGCTCGACGAGTTCCGTACCTGGCCGCGCCGGTGAACAAACACTGCCGACTACCAGATCTGTACCAGCTCCTGTCCTGCTTTTGATCCTCCCAAAAAGCTCCCGTTCCCATCGGTAATATGTGGTTTTGCTCCAATGGTTCCGATCACACCATTCCCTTACTGACAGTCCGCTGCTGCGACATTCCATTATCCATTGTGTCCATTCCTCAAGCTTGGCGGCATGCTTCAATTCATTCGCGTTCATCTGAGATCACATCCTTGGTCTTTTTGTTTTGTTGTTCCTTACTCCATGTACCGGGAAGTGGGGGGGG
>JAFQZI010000079.1 GCA_017406005.1 Oscillospiraceae bacterium
GATCGCCTTCACACTCGGGTCGGTCACGTGCACGCCCATGGCGTGGCAGGAGATCTCGGAAATGTTCTCATCCGCAAACGGAACCTTGTTGCGGCCGTAGCCGGTACCGATGAGGTACTCCAGCTCCTTGCTGCTCTTCAGGCCGACCTGCTTCAGAACTTCATCCATCGCCGCAATGGCACTCTGCTCGGAATTGATCTTGCTCTTAATCGTGGTGTCGGCAACCATCTTGCCGTTCTCGTCCAGAATAACTGCCTTGGTGTAGGTGGATCCAACGTCGCAACCGCCGAAATATTTCATAATATGTATATCCTCCAAATCAATATTATTACATGCAGACTTCGTCTTCGAATTCTACCAGGGACGGGTCAACCGGCTCGGCACGCATGACCGTGCGCATATACTCGTTGACCTTGTCGCGCATCGTGCGGCGGGAAACCGTACGCGGATCCATGAGGTCGTGCTCGACCCAGATCAGGTCGTAGCCGCGCTGACGGCCCTGCTCGTCCAGGAGGCCCTGAACCGTTGCCATGTTCTTGCAGGCAACATTCTGATACATGATGATCAGCTTTGCATTCCAGGCTTCGCACTGGCGCCAGCATTCATCTACGACGTTCTGGTAACCGCCGTTTGTATGACGGCGCATAACCATACGCTCGTACAGACGGGCCAGGTCACGAAGCGCCTCTTCCTTGTCTTCGGTTTCCAGATGCTTCGTGTAGTTGAGCGATTCCATCTCAACCAGAACATCGATACCCCAGCAGTTGGCAAGCCAGTTCGAGAAGTTGGCATAGTAGTGAGCCGGGCAGGACCAGACCAGAGCGCGGTACTTCATCTTGCGTGCGGGCCATGCGGTCTCGCCATTCTCATAAGCCTTGTGCAGCATCTTGTTCATCTTCTGCATCTCAGGCAAAACACGCGGGTCGATACCGCCGTCCATTTCATAGTTCCACTTGCGGAAGAGCTCATAGCTCGGCCCGATGAACTGCGGACGGGAAGTCTTGTTGATCTCCCACTTCTGAAGTTCAAGATCCGTCTCCTGGTTAAAGCGCTTCATGCAGGTAAAGTAGTGATCCCAGTTCCATTTGGCTCCGGTGGCGTCCTCAATGGCCTTAATGCAGGCTTTAATGTCTTCGGCGCCCATCTGTACGGTTTCCTCATCCAGGTAACGAACCGGGAAGCAGAGATGGAAGACCGGAATATTGGGGAAGCGGCGGGCAAAGTAGGAACTCGCCATCGTGGAACCGTCGCAGGGCATGGAGCTGGAGATAAACAGGGAGCCCATGTCGGGAAGTGCATTAATCACCAGCGCACCGCATTCGGAGGACGGAACCGGGCAGGTATCGGAAGGAAGACCGTAGCTTTCCACCGCATCGATATACGGGATGCAGACAAGCTGGTCAATTTCAGAGACGAGGAACATCGGGAGAAGCTGATGCGGGATCGCAAGCAGATCCGGGAAGCCTGCGGCGATCTGACCCATGGTCATCTCGTCAAAGGTGAAGAGCATCTTGTTGAGCTCGTCGCTGTTGCCGTTCTTGCGGTCTGCTTTGGAAAGGAGAACCAGGTTCTCGGCAACATAGCGGAAAATGGAGAAGGTTGCGGCATGGCTCATGCGGAGGTTGGAACCGCGCAGACCCATGATATTTTTGTCCATAAAGCCGTGGCAGCAGAAATAGGAGATCATCCAGCGATACCACAGCGCGCTGTTCATGGCGGGAATCAGATCCTTGGAGAAGGTCATGAGGAGCATGCCCCACATGCGTGCCCACTCCCAGAAATCGTAGGCAGTATCCACAACGCCGCGCCACTCACGACGCACGGTGCACATGGCGCCCTTGCGATAGAGACGGCCGAGGCTGCGCTCGCCGTTTACTACGCGATCCCACTTCTCTTTGCTGTCAAGAGCCATGAAGTCTTCGTATTCGCTCTTGATCCGTTCCTTATCGGACTTCAGAATGTCAACCATGCCTTCACCGAAGGCTTTCCAGTCGGTTCCGGCAAGCATCTTGCCAAAGATGCCCATGACTTCTTTCAGGTTTTCTCCCTGTTTTTTCCACTCAATGTTATCTTTGGCTTTAAAGAATTTCGGATTTGGGTACTGTACTTTCTGAGCTTTTGCCATTACTCGACGCCCTCCTCTTTATGAATGCGTTTGATCTCAAGCGATTCCACGAAGGCCTGGCAACGGGTCCGGAGCTGACCGGAATTGCCGTTGTTGTACAGACGATCGATGGAAAGCACGGGCCAGCCGTATTCATCGTGCATAATGTGGCTGACAAGGGCACGTTCGAAGCCCCAGTAGTCACAATATTTCATCTGCTCATAAATAATGCCCTCTGCACCGTATTCCTTCGCCAGGCGGTCTGAGGTCTCACGGCGCTGCATGACCTTTTCATCGGAGATGTAACGGGCGCACTCGGAAACTTCCATATAATGGCGGCAGATCTGAGTCAGGACGTCTTCCTTATCGTTCAGCTCAATCACTTCACGACCGGGAGTCGAGCCGAAGCAGTAACGGTCAGATACCACCAGGGCGCCGCAGCCTTCAATCAGCTTGGTGAGGTTGGGATCGTCAATTTCGGAGCCGACAATCGCAACTCTGGCCCGGAACGGATTCTTGCGGTCGGGACGCCTTGCCTTGATCTCTTCCAGTGTCTCGCGCAGGTAGGGAAGAATCTCGCTCTTCGGGCAGACATAAGTGACCAGGTTCAGGACATGGAACTCATAGCCCGTAATCACCGGGTTCTTTCTCTTGCGCAGCTGTCCGATTTCAGAGATGATGCGGCAGACTTCATTGTGTTCTTCCACCGCTTTTCGGAGCGCGTCGTCCGAGGTGTCAACACCGAACACTTCGGTCAGACGGTCCAGAACCCGGACGCGCATCTGTCTGCGATAGCCTTCAATGGTATAGTCAGTGATCTTGAAAGGCATATCGGTATGCGTCACGAAGAAATCCGGATTCTCGTTGACCTGAAGGATTTCAAAGTGTTCCATCGAACGGTTCATCATCGAGCAGGCATCGACGCCGATCAGCGCATTCAGGAACTGATACCCGCCTTCAATGGCACGCTCCAGAAGAGCGCGGGCATATTCGCAGGTGTAGTTCGACATGTAATACGTTGCAATGTCGATGGAGCCGGTGTTGGGCGCGCGGAGCCTGGTCGAGAAGCACTTGTCAACATTGAGAATCACTTCCGGGATATGGAAGCAGGTATAGCCGAGGCAGATGCCGCCTTCGGCCTTTTTCTTCTCAATCAGTTCGTTGTCAGCGTTCTCAAGCAGCCTCTCAAAGTAGATCAAATGCTTAAGATCTTTCAAATGTTACACCTCTTCTTCCTATAAGATTTCTATTTTTTGGAGTGCTTCCTCCACTCCCTTGAGCATAGCGGAATCTGCGGGAAGATCCAACACACTCTGCCCCCGGATGTCGTTGGCGGCAAAGGCACTGTCCGCAGGGATCGCCGTGAGAATCTCAACTCCGGGAAGACTGATCAGATCGACCAGTTCCGGGTTTGTCACACGGTTGATGATAATACCGATGCGGTCATATGCGATGAGTTCATCGGCAACACTCTTGATGGTGGAAATTACCTGCCCGCCCTTCTTGCTCTGGTCGGTAATCAGCAGAAGATGCGTGACTTTTTCCATGACGCGGCGCTGAATCTGTTCAATACCGGCTTCCCCGTCAATGACAACATAGTCAAAACTGCCGGCAAGAAGACCGATCACTTCTTTCAGATAGGAGTTGACTTTGCAATAGCATCCGGAACTCTCAGGCCTGCCGATGGCAAGAAAGGCAAATCCCGGCAGTTCGACCAGCGCATCAAAAATCCGGAACCGCGCCTCACTGAGCAGTTCAAGTGCTTCCCGTGTTTCTCCATTCTCTACACTGTCGACAATGCTCATGCGAATATCGTCCAGCGTAAGCTTTACATCCACGCCAAGCGCTACGGAAAGGCCAACCGCAGGGTCTGCGTCGATTGCAAGAATCTTCTTATCCGGATACCGTTCGGCTAAAAGCCGTACGATGGAAGCACAGATCGAGGTCTTGCCAACGCCGCCCTTACCGGCCACCGTAATAATCTTGGCTTCATTTCCCATATACGTCCCCCCATTTCAGCTGGCTTTTGATCCGATAGCTTCGCTGCAAAGCCGACCGAATACAGCAAAAAAGCATACTATCTCACTATCTTTTGCATTTTAGCATACGGAGGCAAAATATGCAAGATGAACACAGCGACAACAACTGCATACCGTGTTTTCGTGCAATTTGCAGATAATAATCCTAAGTATAGACAAATAGAATTCAGCTGTATAAAAACCCGGTACAGAAAACAGCGTCTGTACCGGGGTTTTCGCATGTTGCACAAAATGCGTATATAAATTTCGTAAAACATTACCAACCGTCAAAGGAGACCTGACTGCTGTCCGGCAAATCGCCGAACGCGCCAAGCCTTTTCAGCGCCTCCAGATGCGTCTGGGAAACCTTCGGGCATACCGCGCCGATTTCATCCACGGAAACATACTCCGTGACGGACTCCCCTGCCCTGGCAAGGTCCTGAGCGGCCGATTCTCCAAGTCCGCCGATTGCCACATAGGGCGGCCGGATTTGTCCGTCATCGGTCAGGAGAAATCTGGATGCATCGGATTTGCGGAATTCGATCGGTGCAAAACGGAATCCCCGCATGTTGAATTCATATACAGCCTCCAGCGTAACCAGAAGGTCTTCTTCATTGGCTGTCAGGCTTGCGGCACGGCGCAGTTCATTGATTTTCCGCCGGACCTTCTCAGTCCCGCCGCACATCATCTCCGCATCAAACCCGCCCTTCTGACTCCGCCTGTAGAAATAGGCGGAATAGAAGGCCAGCGGTTCATGGACCTTAAACCACGCGATTCGAAACGCCATCATGACATAAGCAACCGCGTGTGCCTTCGGGAAAAGATATGCAATCTTTCGGGCGGACTCCACCCACCAGCCGGGCACGCCCATATCTTTCATCTGCTGTTCCGCATCATCCGGAAACTGGCCGGTTTTCTTGACCTTTCCCTTACGCACAGCCTCCATGGTCTTAAAGGCAAGCGACGGCTGCATTCCCCTGTCGATCAGGTAGCTCATGATGTCGTCGCGGCAGCCTATCGTTTCGTCAACCGTGGCGGTTCCGTCCACAATCAGGTCGTGGATGTTTCCGGCCCACACGTCGGTGCCGTGCGAGAATCCGGAAAGGCGCACCAGGGTGTCAAACTGCTTCGGCTGTGTATCCACCAGCATCTGCCTGGTAAAAGCAGTGCCGAACTCCGGCACGCCGATGGTACCGGTATCGCCGATAATCGGATCTCCCTTTGAAAGGCCGAGCGCTTCCGGACTGGTGAATATGCTCATGGTTTCCGGATCCGAAAGTGAGATTTCCTTCGCGTTCACTCCGGTCATGTCTTCCATCATACGTATCATGGTGGGATCATCGTGACCGAGCTCGTCAAGCTTCAGGAGATTGTCTTCCATGCAGTGATACTCAAAATGCGTGGTGATGATGTCGGAGTTCGGGTCATCCGCCGGGTGTTGAACCGGGCAGAAATCCGTCACGTCCATGTCCTGCGGGATCACGACCAGCCCGCCGGGATGCTGCCCGGTCGTGCGTTTGATCCCGACCAGCCCGCCGGCCAGCCTGTTTTCCTCGGCATGCGTGGCTTTGATTCCCCGCTCCTCGAGATATTTTTTGACATAACCGTAGGCTGTCTTTTCGGCAAGAGTACCGATGGTGCCGGCACGGAAAACATGATCGGAACCGAACAGTACTTCCGTGTATTTGTGGGCTCTGGCCTGATATTCCCCCGAGAAGTTCAGGTCGATATCCGGTGTTTTCTCATTCCCCGGAAATCCAAGGAAGGTCTCAAAGGGGATGTTAAATCCGTCTCTGAGCAGTTTCGCACCGCAGCAGGGACAGTCTTTCTCCGGCATGTCGGCACCGCACCCGTAACTCTCGCCCAAAGCATCCTCCAGAGGCAGCTGTTCGACCATATCCGGCTTCCAGGCAAAATGCTGCATGGGAAATTCCGAATAGCAGCAGTCCGGACAGACATAATGCGGCGGAAGAGAGTTTACCTCGGTGATTCCGGACAGAAAGGCAACCATCGAAGACCCGACGCTTCCCCGGCTTCCAACCAGGTAGCCGTGCTCCAGGGAATTCTGGACCAGTTTCTGCGCACTCATGTAAATCACATCATAGTTGTGATCCAGAATGGTATTCAATTCCGTTTCGACACGCTCGGTCACAAGCGGCGGCGGAGTCTTTCCGTAAACCCGGTGCATTTTTTCTAGAACCAGCATTTTGAGATCTTCAGCCGAGTTTTCAATCTTTGGCGGAAACAGGCCCTTCGGAAGCAGCTGGATCTCCTCGACTTCATCTGCAATCGCGCGGGTGTTGGTTATTACCACTTCGCGGGCCGTCTCTTCACCGAGATATTGGAACTCCTGCAGCATCTCATCCGTCGTTCTGAAGAAAATGGGGCAGTCCCGATCCGGATCTGAGAATTTTTTGGCCGCCTGGAGGATCTTTCGGTACTGCTCGTCCTCCGGGTCCATAAAATGCACGTCGCCGGTGGCAACAACAGGCTTTCCCAGCTCTCTGCCGATCCGCAGAATCGTCCGGTTATAATCTTCCAGAACCTGCGCAGACTCTACCCTTCCGTCTTCAATCAGAAAGGCATTGTTGCAGATCGGCTGGATCTCCAGATAATCATAGTAGGAGGCAATCCTGCGGAGTTCTTCATCCTCCTCGCCTCGCATGACCGCACCGTAAAGCTCTCCCATCCCGCAGGCAGAGCCGACCAGGATTCCTTCCCGGTGCTCTTCGAGCAGGCTCTTCGGAATGATTGGGCTTCTGTCAAAGTGCTTCAGGTACGATTGCGAGATCATTTCGTACAGGTTTTTCAGGCCTTTCCGGTTTTTGACCAGAAGAATCATATGCCAGGTTTTCTGTACGTCGCTGCGCTTCAGGCTCTGATATACCGCTTCGGCTCCCCGCAGGGTACCGGCGCCGTGCTCCTGCAGCATTGGGAGAAACTTCTCCATAATTCTTGCAACCACCAGCGCGTCATCGCTGGCCCGATGATGGTTGAACTTCGGAAGATTCAGATGGTTGGAAACCGTGTCCAGTTTAAAGCGCTTCAGATCGGTCAAGAGCGCCTGGCTCAGGGTCAGGGTATCCAGATAGACCGGGTGAAAGTCCAGACCGCAGCGTTTTGCGCTCTCTCTCATGAAACTGGTATCGAAGTGGGCATTGTGCGCCACCAGCGGCCGATCCCCTGCAAAGGCGAGGAAAGCCTGCATTGCGTCTTTTTCATCCGGCGCGTTCATCACATCGTCATTCCGGATGCCGGTCAGTTCCGTGATCTCGTCAGGGATCTGCCGCCCCGGATTCACAAAGGTGTCGAAAGATTTCAGGATACTGCCGCCGGAAAAAATAACCGCCCCGATTTCAATCATGCGGTCATTCTGAGCGTTCAGACCGGTGGTTTCAATGTCAAATGCGACAAACTCTGTATGGAGCGGCAGGTCCGAGTCTCCGATTACGGCATGGCTGAGATCAATGTCGTTTTTGTAATAGGCCTCGAGACCATAAATGATTTTGACGCCGAGTTTCCTGCCCGCGGACCACATATCCGGAAAAGCCTGGGCAACCCCATGATCGGTTACGGCAACCGCCTGCATCCCCCAGTCCGCAGCGCGTTTGACCACGGCTTTCGGATCGGTCAGCGCATCAAGGGCGGAGAAGCGGGTGTGCAGGTGCAGTTCCACGCGTTTTTCCGGGGCATTGTCCGGGCGCAGTTTCTTTTTTGATTTCACAATGTTCTTTGGCTCAAGAACCATGTCGTCGTCAAATTTTGAATAACCGATTTCGCCCTGAACCGTCAGATGGCTGCCTTCCGCAATTCTGTCGAGAACACTCTGATCTTCATCGGAACGCAGGAATCTCGTCACCCGGATGCTGTTGGTATGGTCCGTAATGTCGAATGACAACACCGCGCCGCCGCGTTTTTGCAGCTGACGGCTGGAAACGGCAAAAACGTCCCCTTCCACTGTCACCCTGCCCGATTCCAGAGTCAGGGTATCCATCGAAACCGGCTGCTGACGGATGGAACGGCCCATCAGGACATCTCCCGCCGGCACATTTGGGCCTGCGGCGGCGGTCCCTAAAAACTCAGTACCAGATTTCTGAATCTCGGTTCTGGGATAATCTGGATCAAGCTTCACACTTTTCAGCCCGTAAAGCAGAGCAATCCGGTCTTCCAGCTGCTTCTGCTCCACTGGCGACGGCATTGCCGCAAACTTGGCTTCGATTTCCATCCTGGCTTCCGCCGCATGAACCTTCACCTGGGTAATATGTGATTTTTCCAGTCCGCCTGCCAGATCATGCAGATCCCGGCAGTCCGGAAAAATGGTTAAAAACGGTGTATATTCCATCACATCAAGATTCTTCGATCAGTTCCATCAGCCTAGCGAGCAATTCCTCATATGGATACGTTCCAAGCACTTCGCCTTTCCGGAACAAGATCCCCCTTTCTTTCCCGCCGGCGATCCCGTAGTCAGCTTCCCTTGCCTCTCCCGGGCCGTTTACCACACAACCCATCACGGCAACGGTAATATCCCGGTCGAGATTACGCACTCTGTTTTCCACTTCCTCTGCAAGAGCGATCAGGTTGATTTCCGTTCGCCCGCAGGTCGGGCAGGAAACGAATTTGACTCCGCCCGTGCGCAAGCCGGCCGCTTTCAAAATGGCAATTCCGGCAGAGACCTCACGGACAGGGTCGGCCGTCAGTGAAACACGGATGGTGTTTCCGATCTCTTCGCTGAGAAGGGTCCCGATCCCGACAGCGGACTGGATGGTTCCGTTCCATTCGGTTCCGGTTTCCGTGACTCCCAAATGAAGCGGGAACGGAAACTCCTCCGCCGCCAGGCGATATGCCGCAATCGTCAGCGGTACTGTCGACGACTTCAGAGACAAGCAGATATCCTCAAAACCATACTTCAGCAGGAGTGCCGCATGGCGTCTCGCACTCTCCACCATTGCTTCCGGACAGGGGTGGCCGTATTTTTCCAAAAGCGGCTTTTCCAGGCTGCCGGCATTCACGCCGATACGGATCGGAATTTTCCTCTCACGGCATGATTCTGCCACAGCCTTGACGTTCTCTTCTCCGCCGATGTTCCCGGGATTAATACGGATCTTATCGATGCCGCGTTCAGCGCACAGCAATGCCAGCCGATAATCAAAATGAATATCCGCAACAAGGGGCACGTCTGTTCTGTTTTTGATCTCTTCAATGGCAAATGCCGAACGTTCGTCCGGCACAGCAAGGCGGACAATGTCAACGCCGGCGGCACGCAGTGCACGAATCTGGGTGACCGTTGCTTCCACATCCCAGGTTTTGGTATTGCACATGCTTTGCACGGTAACCGGAGCATCGCCGCCGATATAAACCTTGCCGACGCGAATTTGTGTTGTTTCGGTACGCTTCATGGGTTCCTCCGAAGCTACTGAAAGATTTTGAAGATGTCCTGGAACATGATGACCGCCATCAGGGTAAGCAGCAGCACCATTCCGGCCGCGTGAATGTAACCTTCATACTTCGGATTCATCTTTTTGCCGGTCACGGCACAGATTACCGTTGAAACCAGCAGCAGGAATACCCTGCCGCCGTCCAGGGCGGGAATCGGCAGCATATTCATGATGGCAAGATTGACGGCGATAAAGGCTGCCAGATACAGAATATCAAAGACTCCGTCCGATACGCTTTCCGCGTTTTCGCCGGTTTCCGCCATCAGTTCCACAATTCCGACCGGCCCCGACATTTCCTTCAGTCCGACCTCACCATTCACAAGCATCCGGAGGCTTACCCAGACCATCCGTCCGAACTCCATGGCAGTATTCCAGGTATGACGCAGTTTGACCGGAAATGTCGCTTCTTCGTATCCGAAATTAAAGCCGAAGAGTTCCCGATCCTGGCCCTCATACTGTCTCGGCGTCATTTCAAAGTCTTTCAGCCGAACCGTTTTCCCGTCGCGTATCAGAACCAGATCATAGACGCCGTCTCCGTCCCGAAGAAGGTCGCCCACATCGTAGTACTGGTAAACCCGTTTCCCGTTGATTTTCACAAAACGGTCGCCGACCTGCAGGGCATCCGCACCCTCATAAGGGCAACCGTCAAGAAAACTGTCAATCGTAGGAGAAAGAAACGCTCCTGCTCCCAGATACAGGAAGAAAATGATCAGAATCCCAAGCAGAAAATTGTTGAAGGAACCCGCACAGAGAATCAGCAGACGTTTCCAGACATTCTGGGAAGTAAATGCACGCGGATCTTCCGAATCGCCGTCCTCGCCCTCCATCGCGCAGTATCCGCCCAGCGGAATTCCGCGCAGAGCATAAAGAGTTTCCCCTCTCTGCCTTTTCCAAATAGCCGGTCCCATGCCCACGGAGAATTCATTGACTTTCACCCCGCAAAGCTTGGCCGCAAGGAAGTGCCCGAACTCGTGCACTGCAATCAGCACGCCGAAAATCAGGATTCCGAATAAAACATATGCCGCTGTCATTCGTTTACTCTCCGGTCACACGGTGTACATACTTTCTTGCCGCTTCATCCGCAAGAAGGATCGTTTCCAGAGAACCAGCATCATCACCGGCGACTTCCGAAACCGCACCGGCTGCCAGATCATAGATCCGGTTAAAGCCGATTTTTCCCTTCAGAAACAGATGGACCGCCTCCTCGTTAGCGGCACTCATTACACAGCCAGCAGTGCCGCCGCGGCGGGCACAGTCCATGGCAAGCTTCAGGCACGGAAACTCTTCCAGATCCGGCGCCTCGAAAGTCAGATTCTGCATCGCAGTAAAATCAAGCCGGGAAAACATGGAGGGGATTCTATGCGGCCAGGTCAACGCCAGCTGAATCGGCAGACCCATGTCGGGAACGCCCATCTGTGCAATTACCGTTCCGTCAACAAGTTCCACCATGGAGTGGATCACGCTTTGCGGATGAACCACAACCTGAATGACGTCCGGTGTTACACGGAAAAGACGCATGGCCTCGATGAATTCCAGCCCTTTGTTCATCAGCGTTGCACTGTCTACCGATATTTTTGCACCCATGTTCCACTTCGGATGTTTTACCGCTTCCGCCGGGGTGATGTGTTCCAAATCCGCACGTTTTCTGCCGCGAAAGGGCCCGCCGGAGCATGTCAGCAGGATTTTACGCAGTTCTCCGGGGCCTCTGCCGGTCAGGCACTGAAAAATCGCCGAATGCTCGGAATCCACCGGGATAATTTCCGCTCCCGTTTCGGAGGCTCTCTGCATTACTAGTTCTCCTGCGCAGACCAAAGTCTCTTTGTTTGCAAGAGCAATGCGCTTTCTGGCATCAATGGCGGCAAGCGTCGGCTTTAAACCGACGGCGCCGGAAACAGCAGTAACGACACAGTCAACGGAAGAAAGTGTTGCCGCTTCGATCAATCCATCCATTCCGCTGCCGACACGAATATCCGTATCGGCAAGGGCTGTCTTCAGTTCTCCGGCTGCCCCTTCGTCATAAACTGCCACAAATTCCGGATGAAACTTTCTGGCCTGCTCCTCCAGACGGTCAATCTGGCGATTGGCTGTCAGCGCCGCCACGCGAATCCCGGTGTAATCCGCAACCGCAGCAGTCTGCCGGCCGATCGAACCGGTGCAGCCAAGAATTGAAATGCTTTGTACCATAAAAACCCCCAGTGGTTTCTCAGCGGAGTCCGCCGTAACGTCGGTCACGATTCATATATGCGGCAATGGCCCTGTCCAGCTCGCCAGTCGTGAAATCCGGCCACAGGACATCCGTAAAATAGAATTCGGAATATGCGCACTGCCACAGCAGAAAGTTGGAAATGCGAAGCTCGCCGCCCGGCCGGATCAAAAGATCCGGGTCCGGAATACCCGCAGAATAGAGGTAGCTTCCGAATCTTTCCTCAGTCAGCGGCTCGCTGACGACTCCGTCACGGAAATCGCGCGCATAGCGTTCCGCCGCCTGAATCAGTTCGGCTCGGCCGCCGTAATTCAGACAGATGTTAGCCTGAAAACCGTCGTAATGTTCAGAGATTTCATTCGTACGGGCAACCAGTTCCTGTAGTTCTCCGGGCAGTCCGCTGACATCGCCGAAGACGCGCATTTTGATTCCGTCGCGCTCCATCGTTTCGATCGCTTCATGCAGATACTTGCCGAGAAGGCGCATGATGGTCCTGACCTCTTCCATGGGGCGTTTCCAGTTTTCCGTTGAGAACGCATATACCGTCAGATAGTCAAGCCCGATATCCCTGCAGTAATAAGCGATTTTACGGAAGTTTTCGGAACCGGCAGAATGCCCCGCAGTGCGCGGAAGCCCCCTCTGTTTTGCCCAGCGGCCGTTTCCGTCCAGTATAATCGCAACATGGCGGGGGAACCCGTCCCCCGCCTGCTCTGTTTTCATTCCTGATGCCATCAGATTTCCGTCAGCTCTTTTTCTTTCTTTTCCGTAATCTTGTCGATTTCCTTGATGAAGTCATCCGTCAGCTTCTGAATATCCTTTTCGGCGATCTTGTAATCATCTTCCGTGATCTCAGAACTCTTCTGCTGTTTTTTCAGCTTCTCGATCGCATCCCGGCGGATGTTGCGGATGGCAACCTTGCTCTCCTCCCCATACTTGCGGGTCTGCTTGGCAAGATCTTTGCGGCGTTCTTCGGTAAGCGGCGGGAAGACCAGGCGGATGCATCTGCCGTCATTCTGAGGATTGATTCCCAGGTCCGAGGCAAGAATCGCCCGTTCGATTCCCTTCAGCAGGCTGCTGTCCCAAGGCTGAATCAGGAGTGAGCGGGGATCCGGGGTCGCAATGGTTGCAACCTGCTGAATGGGCGTTGGTGAGCCGTAGTAGTCCACCTGAATCTGATCCAGAACAGCGGCATTGGCACGACCGGCCCGGATCGTCGCAAGCTGAGAAGTCAGTGCGTCACAGGTCTTTTTCATTTTGTTTTCAAATTCCGGGTAATCTGACATCGTTCAAATCCTCCTGTAAACAGTAATATTTGTTATAAGATCCGTCCGGGAAGACGGCAGAATACTCAGTGAACCAGTGTTCCGACGGCCTCGCCGTTCAGAACCCGGACAATATTCTCCGGATCTGCAAGGGCAAACACAATGACGGGAATGCCGTTATCCATTGCAAGGCTTGTCGCGGTGGAGTCCATCACCTGCAGCCTGCGTGCAAGTACTTCATCATAACTGATTTCGTCAAATCGCACGGCATCCGGATTCTTTTTGGGATCCGCGGAATAAACACCGTCGATGTTTTTAGCCAGCAGAATTGCGTCTGCACCGATTTCAGCCGCACGCAATGCCGCGGCTGTATCCGTGGAAAAGAACGGATGACCTGTCCCACAGGCAAACAGAACGACTTTTCCCTCTTCCAGATACTCAAGCGCTTTGCGTACATCATGCCGCTCGCCCACGCTCTGGATCTCAACGGCCGTCATCACGCGTGCATCCACTCCGCACTGACGGAACACATCGGAAACCGCCAGGCAGTTCATCGCAGTGGCAAGCATACCCATGCGGTCCGCGCTGACACGCTCAATCTTGCCGGCACCGTCTTTTACACCGCGCCAGAAGTTTCCGCCGCCGATGACAATTCCCACCTGAACTCCCATCTTGAGACAGCGCTTTACGCTTTCACAGACCTCCGTGACAAACGCAATGTCATATCCGGTTCCCTTTCCTCCGCTCAGTGCTTCGCCGCTGATTTTGATCAAAACACGCCGATATTTTCCACCCATGTCAGCATAGTTCCTTTCCCATCGTACTCATCGTATTCGCGTGTAACAGTGTAGCACAACACATCGACCTTGACAACCGCTTTTAAATCTCCATAACTCTTCCATTCAGCTCCGCGCCGGTCAGCAGATCGCCTCGGTAACAGAGCTTCAGAGAGAAAAACGGTTCGTTGTTTTCCATCATCCGAAGGAAAATCCGGTCTCCTTCCCACAGGTCCGGCAAAGATGCCAGAGCTGATTTTTCGATCCACTCCAGTGATCCTTCGTCACATTCACGCAGCGAACCGTGGAAGTCTTCGGAATGGAACAGGTGCATGTATTCCGTTCCCCATTCGTCCGAGACGAAGGTCACAATCCCGCAGTAACGCCAACTGCCGAGGGTCAGGCCGGTTTCCTCCCGCACTTCACGCAACAGGCAGTTTTCCGGGCTCTCACCCTCTTCAAACTTTCCGCCGATGCCGATCCACTTGTCACGGTTCAGATCATTCTCTTTTTTGATCCGGTGAAGCATCAAATAGCATCCGTCACGCTCCAGATAACAGAGCGTCGTATTGCGCATGTTCAGCCTGCTGTGCATGGAATTTCCGCTGCTTTCTTTCCAACGGTACAGAGAATATGCTCCTCGTCCGCGGTGAGTGCAATTGCCTGAATTTCGGTTCCGCGGGCTTCTATTATGCGGGCGGCGATCTCGTCTTCCACTTCCTTCTGGATCAGGCGTCTGAGATTCCTGGCGCCGTAAACCGTCGAGTATCCTTTTCTGACCAGATACGCGGGAACGCTGTCATCCCAGCTCAGTTCGATTCCGTTTCCTGCCAGGACATCCCGCACCTCTTCCAGCATGAGTACCGCAATCGAAGCGAAGTCTTCCTCAGTCAGGCTGTTGAAGCAGATGATTTCATCCACGCGGTTCAGAAATTCCGGACGCAGGAAGTCATTCAGCGCTTTCAGAGCCTTCTCTCGGCCCATGTCACCGACCGTGCCGCCAAAGCCCACGGTGGCCGTATTCGTATTGCTGCCTGCATTGGTGGTCATCACAATGATGGTATTCTCAAAATTGACGGTTCTTCCCTGCGCATCCGTGATTCTGCCGTCATCAAGAATCTGAAGCAGTATATTCATCACATCGGGATGCGCTTTTTCAATTTCATCAAAGAGCACAACGGAATAAGGCTTCCGGCGGATCTTCTCCGTCAGCTGGCCGGCCTCGTCATACCCCACATATCCCGGAGGCGAACCGATAATCCGCGAAACGGAAAACTTCTCCATGAACTCAGACATATCCAGGCGGATCAGACTCTCCGGGCTGTCGAACATATCGGCGGCAAGGCGTTTCACCAGCTCCGTTTTTCCGACGCCGGACCCTCCGACAAAAATAAAGCTGACCGGTTTCCGTTTCACTTTCAGCCCGACACGGCCGCGGCGGATCGCGGCGCACAGGGTGTCGATTGCCTCGTCCTGCCCGACCACATGTTTCTTGAGTCTCTCATTCAGGCCTGCCAGACGTTCCAGCTCATCCTCTTTGATCGAAGAAGCTGGAATTCTGGTCCAAAGCTCAATGATTCGTGCCAGATTATCCACGGTCAGTGCCGGGCGGGGTCTGGCATTCAGTTCCTTCAGTTCCTCTTCCCGCTGCATTTCGCGGCTTCTGAGTTCCGCAATCCGTGCGTAACGCTGATCGAGCATCTCATCGGTCAGTTCCATTCCCTGGGGCGCATCGGCGCTCATCAGCGCCTCGCGCTCAAATCGCAGGTTCTCCAAATCCCGTTCCAGCTCCATCCGCCGATTGATGTCCGGGTGCTTGAGATTGACATCCGAGCAGGCTTCATCCAGCAGGTCGATCGCCTTATCCGGGAGGAAGCGGTCGGTAATATACCGTTCACTCATGGTGACGGCTTTTTCGCACATTTCGTCCGGAACCGTCACTCCGTGGAATTCTTCATAATAGTGGGCAATCCCCTTGAGAATCAGGATGCTGTCCTCTATGGACGGCTCGTTGACCGTAACCGGCTGGAAACGGCGTTCCAGGGCGGAATCTTTTTCAATATGCTTCCGGTATTCCGTAAAGGTTGTCGCACCGATGACCTGGATTTCGCCGCGAGATAAGGCCGGCTTGAGAATATTGGCGGCGTTCATGCTGCCCTCGGCATCTCCGGCACCGACGATCGTGTGGACCTCATCTATGACAAGGATAATATTCCCCTGCTTCCTGATTTCTTCGATCAGGCCTTTCATCCGGCTTTCAAACTGGCCGCGAAACTGAGTTCCCGCAACCAGCGACGTCAGATCCAGCAGGAAGATTTCTTTCTGGAGCAGTTTTGCCGGAACATTACCCATGGCAATACGCTGAGCCAGCCCCTCGGCAATGGCGGTCTTCCCGACACCCGGTTCACCGATCAGGCAGGGGTTGTTTTTCTGTCTTCGGTTCAGGATCTGGATCACTCGTTCCAGTTCTTCCTCACGGCCGATCATGGTATCCAGCTTCCCGGCACGCGCACGCGCGGTCAGATCAATGCAGTAGTTATCCAGGAACTTGCGCTTCGGCTGTTTCCCGTTCTGCCGCTGTGCCTGTCCGGGTGTTTCACTGCGTTCACGGCTGCGGCCCGGCGTCTCGTGAGGCTGATCCTGTGAAGAAGAGCCTTGCTGCACGGGCCCGTCGCCGGATCGGAACGCGTCCAGAATCTTCCCGAAAAACGGAAAAGTTGCCGTTTTCCCGTCGTCGTCTTCTTCGCTGTCGCTGTCGTCCGTACCGATGAGATCTTCCACCCCGCTCAAGGCATTCATCATTTCCCCGGAAAGGTTGTCCAGATCTTCGTCGGAGATTCCCATTTTGGTCAGGATATCGTCCACAGGTTTGATGCGGAGTTCTCTTGCGCACTTCAGGCAGAGTCCTTCGCTTTTAGACTGTCCGTTTTCTATTTTGGTGATAAACACGACTGCGGGATTCTTCCCGCAGCGTGAGCACATACTTGCCTGCATGGTTACCTCGCCATTATCAGAGTTGGGTTCTTACAAACCTCAGAGAAGTCCGTTCGTAAGGAAACGGAACGTCATAAAAAAACGCGCCAGAAGGGTCTTTTCCAGTGTGCCTCTGCCGATAATGAGCCCGAGGAAACTCAGCAGCCAGCACAGAAGCACACAGTACAAAAAGCCTTTTACAAAGCCCATCAGGGCTCCGCCGAGTTCATCGAGCAGTTCCATGCTGTCCGGCAGCCGGAATACCAGCCCGCCGATATTGCTGATTGCCACCAGCAGGATCAAAATCAAAAGGAAGCAGAGTGCCAAACCCATCACATAAGTGATTGTATCGCAAAGGATGCTGACAACGGCCTCGGTCATCGACACGCCGTTCTGATCGGAATACCGGACTGAGCGTTCTGCCAGTTCCTCTGCACGTTCTTCATGGAAGCCTGTTTCCTCCATGCAAAACACCGCATAATCATAGCGCAGTGAGCTGTCGCTTTCCAGCACATCCTCCAGAGACAGGTCCGTGGAACCGTAGCCCATCTCTTCTAGAACCGCACTGCGGGTTTTCTGGGAATCGATGTAGCCGTCCACAAAGGGTTCCAGAACCGGAACCGCTTCCGAAGCGTAATTGTCGGAAAGAGAGCTTCCTGCCAGGAGTGCAATAATAATTGCGAAAATCCCGGCAATCCCGCCAATCAGGCCGCGCTTATATCCGTCCCAAATGCAGAGCGCGACAATCAGCAGCAAAAGCAGATCAAGAATGATGTTCAAGCGTTCACCAGCTTTCCGTAAGCCCGAGATCGTCCGGATCACCGAGTTGAAAATCGGGATACCAGATTTGGTTCATATAAAGGCCCTGAGGCGGCATTGTAGGCCCTGTCAGGCGGCGGTCGCCTTTTTCGAGAAGTTCCGGGATCTCTTCCGGCTGCAGCTTCCCGTACGAGGCGTACACCAGCGTCCCGACAATTGCCCTGCACATATTATACAGAAACCCATCCGCACAGATGGAAACCGTGATCAGGTTCCCCGATCTGTTTATCCTGCAATGATATACGGTACGCACCGTCGTCTTCGTTTCCGTACCGACAGAACGCACGGCCCGGAAGTCATGCGTTCCTTCAAAGGCCGCGGCAGCACGGCGCATCTGGTCAAGATCCAGTTTCTGTGGATAGAAGCAGACACGATTTTGCAGAAACGGCTCGCGTATGGGCGCATTCAGGATCCGGTAGACATACTCTTTTTTTACACAGCTGCCGATTGCATTAAAGGACGCCGGGCCGTCCCAGGCTTCCCGGACGGCAATATCTCTCGGCAGCCGGGCGTTCACCGCAAACGGAATCCGGTCTGCCGGGATCCCGCAAACAGTGCGGAAGTTTGCGCAGTAATGCCGCGCATGGACGCCTGCATCCGTTCTTCCGCAGCCTACGGCTTTCACCCGGTGACCGCACACCTGAGACAGCGCAGCCTCCAGCGTTTCCTGAACGGTACGTCCGTTTTTCTGAGTCTGCCAGCCATGATAGGCACTGCCGTCATAACTGAGATGAAGAATCACATTTCTTTCATCTGTCTCCATGCTCGTTACACCCCGAAGTGCTTCATCACAATAATCCCGGCTGTCAGAGCCGCTCCAAGCAGCAATGCGATATAATCAATCCCGGTATAATGCAGCTCGTTCATCCTTGTTCTGCCTTCACCGCCGTGATAACAGCGGCTTTCCATCGCGACGGCAAGCTCATCCGCGCGCCGGAATGCCGAAACAAACAGCGGAACAAGAATCGGCAGCAACGCTTTTGCCCGCTGGATCAGATTTCCGGTCTCGAAATCTGCCCCGCGCGCACGCTGGGCCGACATGATCTTATCCGTTTCTTCAATCAGGGTCGGGATAAAGCGAAGCGCCATGCTCATCATCAGCGTCAGGGCGTGCACCGGCACCTTCAGCTTCTTCAGCGGATTCAGAAGATGTTCCAGCCCGTCAGTCAGTGCCATAGGGCTGGTCGTATAGGTCAGGAGAAATGTTCCCGTAATCAGCAGCGTAATGCGCAGAATCATTTTGACCGCGCGGTCCATGCCTTCCCAGGTAATGATCCAGCCTTCCCGGATCGGCGTTCCGCGGGTATAGAAGAGGTTGAGCAGCGCCGTCAGCACGATGATAAACAGCATCGGCTTCAGGCCCTTGAATATGTTTTTCAGACGGATGTTGGCGACGCGCATACAGACAAGCGTCAGCACAAGGATCAATCCGTTTGAAACCCAGCCTCTGGTATTGAACAGTGCGATAATATACAGAACTACGAGAATCAGCTTGGTACGCGGGTCAAGCCGATGTACCACGGTATCGCCGGGGAAATACTGGCCGAGTGTAACATCCTTCAGCATGCGGGCTCACCTCCCGCACAGCGGATTGCGCTGAGAAGCTGTTCATGCGTATAGATTGGCCCGTTCAGCCTGAGCCCCGAATCACGCAAAGCAGAAGCAAGCGCCGCCGCTTTCGGTACATTCAGGCCGATGGAAGTCAGTTCACGCGGATGCGAGAAGACCTCTTCCGGG
The DNA here is from genome assembly GCA_017406005.1 of Oscillospiraceae bacterium. GTDB lineage: Bacteria > Bacillota > Clostridia > Oscillospirales > Oscillospiraceae > Limivicinus. Next base: position 19,328 of record JAFQZI010000079.1, read on the forward strand.
CTTCCGTCCATGCTGACCGATCCGCGTTCGAACACGATCAGCCTGTCCCCATATTCAGCAGCGCTGTCCATATCATGGCTAACGACAATAATTGTTGCGCCGGTCTTCTCACGGTAACTGCGGATGTTTTCCATGATCTGCCGGCTTCCTGACGGATCCAGCCCGGCGGTCGGTTCATCCAGAATCAGGACTTCCGGATGCATGGCGATCACGCCGGCAATCGCAATCCGGCGCTTCTGTCCGCCTGACAGTTCAAGTGGGGAACGGGACAGGAGCTCCTCTCCAATGCCTGTAAAGCCGGCGGCCTCCAGAACACGTTCCTGCACTTCTGTTTCCGGCAGTTTCATGTTGCGCGGGCCGAAGGCAATATCGGCCTGCACGGTTTCTTCAAACAACTGATACTCCGGGTATTGGAACACCAGGCCGATTCTGTGCTTGATGTCCCGGCGGCTGATTTTGCTGCGATTGATATCCTCTCCGTCGACGAGGACCTCCCCTGCGGTCGGCTGGAGCAGTGCGTTCAGGTGCTGCACAAATGTCGATTTCCCGGAACCTGTGTGTCCGAGGAGAAAAATATTCTCTCCCTGGCCGATCTTCAGATCAATATCCCGGATGGCAGTTTTTTCAAAGGGCGTCCCCACACTGTAGGTGTGCAGGAGATTCCGTACCGTTATTTCTGCCATGCTTCCTGCTCCCGCTTTCGCAGCGATGCGGCAATATACTCCGCACAGCATTTCATCTGCAGCACATCCGGCGGCAGCTCTTCCCCGGCCAGATTCAGGTCGAACAGGACGCGCATTGTTTCAGGGACATCCAGGCCTTCCTGTTCCATCCGTTCGACATTGCGGAACACCTCAATCGGCTTTCCGTCAAGGACGATTTTCCCGTTCGACATGACAACAAGTCGGTCCGCATCGATGCACTCGTCCATATGATGCGTAATCAGGATAACGGTAATATTCTTTTCCCGGCAGAGCCGGTGGATCGTAGAAATGACTTCCTGCCTGCCGACGGGATCCAGCATGGCGGTAGGTTCGTCCAGAACAATCACCTTGGGCTGCATGGCAAGCACACCGGCAATGGCCACTCTCTGCTTCTGTCCACCGGAAAGCAGGTGCGGCGCATGCATCCTGTATTCATACATGCCGACCTGTTTCAATGCGTTGTCAACGCGTTCACGAATCTCCTCTGAAGGGATCCCGAGGTTCTCCGGGGCAAACGCCACATCCTCTTCCACGACATTGGAAACGATCTGATTGTCGGGATTCTGGAATACCATTCCCACTGTCTGCCGGATTTCCAGCAGATGATCTTCATTTGCAGTATCCATGCCGGAAACCAGGACTCTCCCCTCGGTCGGGAGAAGAATCCCGTTCATCTGTTTGGCGAGGGTAGACTTTCCTGATCCGTTGTGACCGAGAATAGCATTGAAGCTTCCCGGTTCGAACCCGATTGAGATGTCACAAAGGCTGTCGTGATCGCTCTCGGGATAACGAAAACGAACACTCTCAAACTCGATGATAAAAGCCACTGCGAACTCCTTGCTGCATAGGAATAAACTGTGATATTTTATCATTGTTCAGGGCTTTGGTCAACTAAAAAAAAGAGGTTGACAAACGCAGTTGAATCGGGTATGATACATAAGCTGTCGCGCGGGAGCATAGCTCAGCTGGTTAGAGCACCTGCCTTACAAGCAGGGGGTCACTGGTTCGAGTCCAGTTGTTCCCACCATATTGATTTGCCTCTGTAGCTCAGTAGGTAGAGCAGCGGACTGAAAATCCGCGTGTCGTTGGTTCAACTCCGACCGGAGGCACCACCCCTAACTGGGGTATGCGGGCATAGCTCATCCGGTAGAGCGCCACCTTGCCAAGGTGGAGGTAGCGAGTTCGAGCCTCGTTGCCCGCTCCAAACATCTTGCGGGGTTCCCCCGCAAGATTATTATGGCGCCATAGCCAAGTGGTAAGGCAGCGGACTGCAAATCCGCGATTCCCCGGTTCAAATCCGGGTGGCGCCTCCAAAGAGATGCAGTTCAAGCTGCATCTTTTTTGTTATCCTGCAGCGAAAAACAGGCTGTCTCAGTCACGAAATCCCGAATTCGGGAATGGACCTGTGACAGCCTGTTTTCAGATGCTGAACTGTGCGATTCTGCTGAATCAGAACATTCCGGGGAATCCTCCGAGACCTCCCTGCAGTTTGGCCATCGATTCGCCCGTTTTTTCGTCCGCCATCTTCAAAGCTCCGTTGACGGCGGCCAGGATCAGATCCTGCAGCATTTCAACGTCTTCCGGATCGACCGCTTCGGGATCGATGGTGATCTCCTTGAACTCCCTTGTTCCGACAATGACTGCTTTCACGGCACCGCCGCCAGCTGTAAACTCAAACGCAGTATTCTCCAGTTCCTGCTGCATCTTCATGAATTCCTGCTGCATTTTCTGAGCCTGCTTCATCATGTTTACCTGACTGCCGGGCATGCCCCCGCGGAATCCGCCTTTTGCCATAGTATTGTACCTCCCTGCTGCCGCAGATGCGGCTGACTATGCTTTAAAAATATCTGCTGAATTATGAAAGAAAACTTACTTCAGGAAACTGCTTCAGTTCATTCAGGTCTCTCAAAGAGCGCTGATCCGGCTTCAGTTCCTGAACCTGGACCGCGACCGGAACGCCGGTGATCCGCTGCGCAGCAGCCGAGAATACATTCCTGATCTCAGGGCGCTTCATCCGTTCAAACAAAAAGCCGGGTATCGCTTCCAGAATAAGATCCTGACCATATAAACTCATCCGGAACCGTGAAGGATCGTCCACCGCAAAGCGGATCTCAATCGGCAGGTTTATCCTTGCCTCCTGCAGAATACCGCTGACCGCATCTTCCGGTGCTGCCGGGACAGGCTCCGGCCCAACCGCGTTCTGCCCGTCATCCTGCGGCAGCTCTGGACCTGACTCCGGCTCTTCGGGCTTGTTCTCAACGGGCAGCATGCTTTTTGCCGAGTCCTGCAAGCCCTCCGGTTCGCTTGCTGCCGGCTGAATTGCAGATTCCACAGGCACCTCAATCCTGCTCTGAACAGAAATTCCCTTTTTCATCTCGGCTTCCAGCCTTGAGAGCCTTGCACGCAGGGATGCCGCCGTATCAGCAAGCCTGTTATCACAGAGGCTGACAATACAGAGTTCCGCAACAATCCGCGGATTTCGAACCGTGCGGATTCTGCTGAGTGCGCTCTGCATCGTATCCGCGCAGTAAAGTATTTCTTCCTCGGTCATGCTCCTGGCGAAGCTGTTCAGATCATCCCGCTCATAGTTGCCGGAGATCAGCTCTTCGGCGCCTGCGCCGGCAGCTTTCACGATCATCACATCACGCAGGAGGCCGTTCAGTTCCCCTAAGAAGGTTGCCGGTTCTTTTCCATCCAGCCAGATCTGCTGGAAGAGCTGGAGGGCTGATGCGCTGTCATGTCGAAGAATGACCTGAAGCAGTTCCACCAGATTACGGTTTCCGGCGAGCCCCATTGTTTCAAACACGGTATTGACCGTAATCCTGCCACCGGCGGAACACTGGTCCAGGATGCTCAGCGCATCACGCACACCGCCCTCGGCAAGCCTGCCAATCTGGACAGCCGCCTCCGGTTCCAGCTGAAGGCTTTCACGGGCTGCGATCTCCTGCAGGTAGGCAGCCAGCCGCTCTGTCGGGATTCTGCGGAAGCTGTGCCGCTGGCATCGCGAAAGAATCGTCGCCGGCACCTTCTGAAGTTCCGTGGTGGCGAGAATGAACATCAGATGCTCAGGCGGTTCTTCTATGATCTTCAGAAGCGCATTGAAAGCCTGCATGGAAAGCATATGAACTTCGTCAATGATATAAACGCGTTTTTTTGCTGCCGCAGGCGAGAAGATCGCCTCTTCCTTCAGGTCCCTGACATTATCAACGCCGGTATTTGACGCGGCGTCCAGTTCAACGATATCCAGAATGCTGCCGTCATCGATTCCGCGGCAATACCGGCAGCGGTTGCACGGGTTCCCGTCAATGGGGTTTTCACAGTTTACCGCTTTTGCCAGAATGCGCGCACAGGTTGTCTTGCCGGTACCGCGTGTTCCGATAAATATATATGCGTGAGAAAGATGCCCCGTTCGCACCTGGTTTTTCAGTGTTTCTGTAATATGCTCCTGACCGATGACCTCATCAAAGGTCTTCGGCCTCCATTTTCGATACAGCGCCTGGTACAAAACGGTTCACCTCCCCCTGTTCAGCTTATAAAAACGTGGCTCTTGACAAGACTGCACACCTTTCCTTGAGTCCCCTTCCATGCCCGTTACGCCGGCAGCCGGCTCGGACCCGGCAGCCCCGCGGCACACGAAAAGCACCGCTTAATGCTGCTCGGTTCCCCGCCTGACATGGTTCACGGGTTTCCGTTGCGCGGGACCGGATCGTCAACGCTGCTTACCGGAGTCAGACAACACAGAAACAGCCCTCGGTCAGGAATTCATCCCTGCTGTAGCGGATTGCAGGTTACAGGGCACCGCTGGCTCCCCGACTAGTGCAGCCTTGTCAAAAGCCACGGGTGGTATCTTACACCTTTTTAATTCTCCTTGCAACTGGTTTTTTCAAACCGGGCTCAGGGCAGATAGACGGACGCGCTCTGCCCGAGCATCAGGCCGGTGTCATTGACACTGAGATGTACATTATAATAGGCTGCATTCTGTTTCGTGTTTCCAAGGGCGGAAATCTCCGTCACAGTCCCGGTCAGGACTCTGGATTCATCGGTATCCATGGTAACCGGGATCTGGTCTCCCACACTCAGATTCCCCAGATCCATCTCATCCACTTCGGCCACCACTTCCGTGGTGCCGCTCCGCCAGACCCTGCAGAGGAGCTGTCCCTTCCAAACCTGTTGGCCTGGACTCACGGCAACCGTGCCAACCACGCCGTCCGCAGGAGCAGAGACCGCCGCCTGCGCGCCGGCGTCCGCGTCCTGAGCCATCACGCACAGAAGCACGTCGCCTTTCTTCACTTCATCTCCCTGCGCCACCAGGATTTCCGCAATCCTTCCGGCTGCCGCCACGGTGACATCATCCCGAAGATAAACTTTGCCTTTTCCGACTTTGTCATGAGACCGGTATCCGGAATCCTTATACAGGTCCATTTTTTTGTCTGCGTCAAAACTGCCGGTAAGGATCTCCACTTCGTAGTTGTCACCCGCCGCGGCAATCACAACGCCGGAGCCTTTCTCGCTGCTGGATTTGAAGTAGAGCACATCGCCGATATGCAAATGCTTGTTCTCCTCATAATCGGCAGCGTCCTCGTAGGTGCAGTGCATCCTCTGCCGTGCGGATGGCTCCAGGGCCAGAACCGCGCCGTAGGTTGCCATCGCGGAATCGGCACTGTCACCCTGTTCGGCAAAAAGATAGCGAACCGTCCCGTCTTCCGGGGCACAGATATTTGTCGTCATCATTTTAAACATTGCCGTTCCGGCATCAACCGTGTCCCCAGCCTCCCAGTCAAAAGGCAGGAGCGTCCCGGAGCAGGGCGCAGTAATATCATCAAAAGCGGAAGCTCGTACCACTCCGTTTGCGATGGCATACTGCGTCAGATCCGTCTCAGCAGCCGCCCGGGTGCCGGGAAGGCAGACCAGCAGGACCAGACACAGGATCACAGGGATAAGTTTTTTCATAATCGTACTCCTTGCAAGTATGTTCAATTCAGAATTCATTCCACACTTTTCAGTGCTTCCACCATGTCAATACCGCGGACCTTCCGGGTCAGAAGCCCTTCCACAAACAAACTGTAAACATAGGTGATCACGCTGGCGAGCAGAACCGAGCGGGCACTCACATGCCTGACAAACACCATGGATTCAAACTCGCAGGTTCGCAGAATGATGCCGACCAGCACGATACCCGGGACAATGCCGAGCACCACGCCGATGATGGCGGTCAGGTCGCTCTCGCGGAGCATCAACGAACGGATTTCCCGCTGGTGATAGCCCAGCACTTTCAGTGTCGCATAATCTCTCACCCGCTCGGTAAAGTTCATCAGGCCCATATTGTAGCAGATCACAAATGCCAGCCCGAGAGCGGCTCCGGACAGGATGGAAAACGCAGCCGACGTGGCATCCAGGATCGTCATCCCGTCTGCAAACTGATCTTCCAGATAGTGGACCGCGTCCACTTCGTCCATTTCATCAATTTTATGAAGCGTCATGGAATCCGGTCCACGCAGCAGAAGCGACGTAACCCGGAAGTCTCCCTTTCGGCAGCTGTTCCAGGCCGATTCGCTCATGAAGATGCCCTGTGCCGCATTAGTTTCGGCAAACGCCGCTATCTTCATCTCAAGAGGTTCGTCATCATCCGGAAAATAAATACTTACTGTTTCTCCCATGGAGATTCCCATGATGGATGCCAGTTTCCGGCTGATGACCAGATCCTTTTCCGGCATGGGCATGATCTCCTGATCTCCCGTGAGCCGGATCATGGTCTGGTTATCCTTCAGGACGGTGAGCAGACATGCCCTGGAAGTATCGCCGCCATGGAGCGATACGCTGAGATCCATAATGCCCTCAATTTGCTCGGCGTTCAGGCGCTTCTGATAGCTCTCAAGTGTTCCGGCTTTTCCGTCAATCAGGTCCACGCGGAGTTCATAGCCCAGAGTGCCGCCGTAATACTGGCGCATGAACCAGGTCAATGACTCCTTCAGGCCGAAGGTCGCAATGATCAGCATGTTGCAACACAGGATGCCAACCAGAACAATGACCGTGCGGCCCTTATTGCGCATCAGGTTGCGAATGATCATCTTGCTGTTAAAGCTGAGTTTTGACCAGAACCATTTCCAGCGTTCCAGAAGGATCCTGGTTCCGCCTTTCGGCGGTCTCGGCCTCATGAGATCGGCTGTCTGCTCCCGCAGTGAACTCCGCAGGGTCAGCATGCAGATTGCAACAGACAGCAGCACCGACAGAACGGTCATTCCGTAGGCAATACGGCTGATGGGCGGCCGCAGCATATACGGGTAGCGGGAGTTGTGCACCATCATCTTCCACAGAACATCCGGAATGGTGTATCTACCCACATACAGGCCGATCAGGGATCCGATCGTCGAGGGCAACAGGGCGTACCACAGATAATGCCGGCGGATCTGCCGGTTGGTATATCCGAGCGCTTTCAGAGTCCCGATTTCCAGCCGTTCCTTGTCAATCATGCGCTTCAGCGTGGATACTACGATCAGGGCCGCAACGGAGAACGCAAGAACCGGGAACACATAGGTCATGCCCTTAAACATCTTGGCATAGCTTCGTGCCATTGAAATGTTTTTATGAGAACCCGTCGACACCACAATCGCCGACGGCACTGCTGACTCAAGGGCTTCGCGGACCGTGTTCTCATCGGCGCCGTCTTCAATTCTGACCATCACGCTGGTATACGGCAGATTGGGAAATGCAGTATGTGACAGGATGATAAATCCGTAATGATCCGGATCCGGAACAATTTCTTTGCTCGTAATCGCATACTCCGCAGAAAGCACGGTTCCTCGTATGATAAACTGCATCTGCTGGCCGAAAACATCCATCGTTACGGTGTCTCCGAGTTTCAATCCGAGCGCCTTTGCAAACTGTTCCTCAATCAGGCAGCCTTTGGTATCGGACGCGGCAAGCATGCTTCCCGAGCGGAGATAGGGTTTGTTCAATTCAAAATCGCCCTCATAGATCTCCAGCGCAGCTTCCACATCGCCGCCCACGTTTTCCAGATCCACCGTGATGGAAGTGCGGCTCTGGGCGGCGGCAACGCCGGGCGTATGACGGATTCTATCGATATCCTGCCTGGAAAGCGAAGAGGTACTCACCCAGAAGTCTGAGAGATTGCATTCTTTGAAATAGGTCTCCACTGTTGTGTCCATCAGCCGCCAGGTGCCATCCAGACCTGAGAAGACCCATGTGCCGAGAAAACACAGCAGGATCATCGCGATGAACTGCATGGCGTTCTCGCGCATATCCCGCATCAGCTTCCGGGCCAGCATGCCTTTTCGTGCAGAAGCATGTTTCGATCCCGGAGGCACGGCTTTTTTTACCATTGGATGTCCTCCACACGGATCGGATTCTCATTGATGGTGATTTCCTGCACTTTGCCGTTGCTCAGGCGGATAATCTTGTTCCCGAGAGGAGCAATGGAAGCATTATGCGTGATGATCACCACCGTAGTGTGATAGTCACGGCAGAGGCGGGTCAGGAGCTCCAGCACCTGCTCACCGGTGGTGCTGTCCAAAGCGCCGGTCGGCTCATCGCACAGCAGCAGAGCCGGGTTCTTGCAGAGAGCCCGGGCAATGGAAACACGCTGCTGCTCACCGCCGGAAAGCTGCGGCGGGAAATTGTCTATCCGTTCCGCAAGGCCGACGTCCCTCAACACCTCCGCCGGGTCCAGCGCATCTTTGCAGACCTGCTGAGCAAGTTCCACATTCTCCAGAGCCGTCAGGTTATGCATCAGGTTATAGAACTGAAATACGAAGCCCACGTCCAGCCGACGGTATTCCGTCAACTGGCTGTCGTTCATATCGGTGATCACTTTGCCGCCGACCGTGATTTTCCCGGAAGTCGCGCGATCCATCCCGCCAAGCAGGTTCAAAACGGTCGTCTTCCCCGCGCCGCTGTGGCCGAGGATGACACAAAGGTCCCCCTTTTCGATGGTGAAACTCACGTGATCCGCCGCATGTACCACCGTATCTCCGGTCGGATAATCCTTGCAGACATTTTCGAACTCAATATAACTCATTTGCCTTAACCCTCAACCAAAAGCATACCTGAAAACTTGTATACTAATCTGATATTATAGATTATCACTACCCCGGTTTTCTGTCAATCTTCTGCAAAGTACAGAGGATTCCCGCTTCTGGAGGGTTTACAATGATGTGTGATAGTTAACAAAAAAACAGTGAACAGAAGTGGCCTGTACTAAGGTTGAGTTGTCAAGACAAAACCGAAAGGCAGGTTCCACGCTATTCGCCAGATATATTGATGGATGAAGAGATATGCCGGTACATACAGGACTTGCGTGCAAACAAGGCTGGCATTCCGGAGCATCACAATGTGACGCCGCTGTTACGCGACCGTTACGTAGAGAAAGAGAAAGATATAGAGATAGAGCCAGAGGCGGTAAAAAGATGTCAAGTAGAAATTTTTATAGAATGGCGCACAAACAGGGTTTAATTCCGTTATACATATTAAAGATTACACTGAGGAAGGAGGTCGTTCGTTGAATCTGGAAGAGCAATATGACCGGATCTATAAATATCTGTATTTCCGCCTTCATGACCAACATACAGCGGAAGACCTGACACAGGAAACCTTCCTTCGGTTTATTGGAAGTAGGACGTATCAGGATGAGAACCGCCAACTGCAGTACCTGTATACGATTGCGCGCAATCTGTGCAGTCAGTATTACAGAGACAGGATGATTGTTTTCAACTTTGATGAAGCATTGGATATCCCGCAGCTGGAAGAATCGGAACAGTCATTATTAGAGCGTATCAGCCTGACAGATGCTCTCCAGAAGCTTTCACAGGAGGAGCGGGAAATGCTGCTATTGCGGTATGTCAATGGCGTCCCAGTCCCCGTGATAAGCCGTCTGTACCATATATCAAGGTTTTCTGTATACAGGAGGCTGAAGAGGATACTGAAAAAGGTCAAGGTTGAAATGGAGGGAGAAAATGGATAATGACAGGATCATCAAGCATCTGAAAGAAATCTGCCGGACTCCGGAACCGGAAGAGAAGAAGGCTTTCTTTCAAGGATTAGAAGAGCGGGGCCTGATATCCAGACATCCTGAAGCCATAAATCATGGAGACTTTCTCCTGAGACAGTTTTTTTATGTTGGTAAATGGATATGGCTGTTGTCGGCGGTCTTATTGTTGCTCATTACGGGAATCTGTTATGGCAACACAGGAAACTATCCTTTTGCATTAACTCCTCTTCTGGCGGTTGGGATCCTTGCAGAGACAGGAAGGTCTTTTCGGTGGAAAATGGCTGAACTGGAGTATACTGCCAGATTTTCATTAAGGAGTGTAATGCTTGCAAGGATGTTTCTGGTGGGAGTCGTGGAGACGGCAGGCCTCATGCTTGTTGTTTTGGTGGTACGTCCATGGTTTTCGTATTCTCTGATCAGAGTATTCCTATACATGATGGTGCCGTATCTGGCAGCTTCACTGTCAGGCTCAGTGTATGAGAGGAAGACCAGGTCGGACAACAGCTGGGGAAGCATCATAATCTGCTTCTTGTCATCAGGACTTTTTGCGGCGGCACCATATTTTCTAAGCAGTTTATATGAAGAAAGGTTTACTGTCATCTGGACAGTGGCGTTTATCCTGCTTATCTTCAGCCTTTTTGTCAGCGTGCGCAGATGGATTTGTGAGTTGGAGGAACCGGTATGGAACTAATAGCAGACAGAATCACCAAACAATATAAGAACAAGATTGCGGTTGACCGGATGTCATTTACCCTGACAAAAGGAGTAACGGGACTTCTGGGTGCAAACGGAGCGGGAAAAACAACCCTGATGAGGCTGCTCTGCGGGATTCTCACTCCTGACAGCGGAACCGTTTCCTGTGACGGAATGAGCGTAGGAACAGAGGAATATCGAGATATTTTGGGATATCTTCCCCAGGACTTCGGTTTCTATCCGGAATTCTCCGGAAAGGATTTCCTGCTCTATATGTCCGCTGTAAAGGGCCTGACAAAAAAAGATGCCGATCGAAAAACAAAGGAACTGATCGAGCTGGTCGGGCTGGGAGATTCCGCCGGGAAAAAGGTGCGTACGTATTCCGGTGGGATGAGGCAGAGGCTTGGGATCGCGCAGGCTCTCTTAAATGATCCACAGATTCTGATCATGGATGAACCGACAGCGGGTCTTGATCCGCAGGAGAGAATCCGCTTTCGCGAGCTGATCTCAGGATTGGGACAGAATAAGATCGTTCTGCTCTCCACACACATCGTATCGGATCTGGAGCATATCGCAGACCGGCTGATGATTATGAAGGACGGACAACTGCGCTGGCAGGGAAACCGGTCTGCCGGGGGAGAAGATCTGGAGGCATTCTATATCTCTCAGATTGGGGAAAAGAGGTGAATTTGCGTGATGCTTCGGACGATATATTTGTACGAACTGAAAAAGCTGTTTCGTGCAAGGGTAAATTTGATTGCGCTTACAGGAGCAGTCCTTATGCTCTTGTTCCTGGTGATATTCTCCATCTTGGAGGTCCAACCGGTATCCCGGGAAGCGGCCAAAGAACTGGACGGCAGGACCATTGACGGAGATCTGATAGAGGAAATGAAGCCTGCCATGAGGTTTGAAAACGGAACTACGTTTTTGGAGATTACTGCAGAGTCTGAAAAATATGTTCCTGTTATGGAGGTGATCACTTCCGTGACCGGTTATGTCGGTGATCTTACCCGCTTTGATGGATCAGAGTTTTATGTCTTGCGTGAGCAGGAACTGAAGCAGCGAATCGAAAAACAGGGACTCTCAGAAACAGAAAAGGAATTCTGGCGCAGCCGGGAGGCGCAGGTTTCCAAACCTTTTGTTTATCATTATCACAGCGGGCCTGCAAACCTGCTCAAAGCCTTTCAGGTACTTGGATTCTTTATCTTTCTCCTGTCTACTGTCGGACTGTCAGGTGTCTATGCAAGAGAAACGGCAGATAATATGAATCAGCTTCTGTTGTGCAGCCGATACGGAAAGAAAGAACTTTATCTGATCAAATTTGCTGCTGGCCTTACTTGGATTCTTGCAGCGGCATTCCTTTTGCTTCTTGCGATATTTACCCCTTATTCCTTTGTTTACGGGATGGAAGGGATGGGGGAAATGCTGCAGCTGGTGAAGCCGTGGTCCATGCTTCCGTATACGCTCGGACAAATGCTGGGGGTGTACGTAGGAATTTACCTTCTTACAGCAGTCCTTTTTGCCGCTGTGACTATGCTGCTGTCTGTGATTACGCAGAATCAACCCGCTGTGACCTGCGGATTGTTGGGGTATCTGATCGTTGATATGTTTGCGAATCTTCCGGACCGCTTTGGCGTATTACAGAAGATATGGCTTCTCCGACCAAATGCGGTTCTGATGAATACAGGATTTACCAACTACCGACTGATACACCTGGCGGGCAGATTGTTTTTTAACTTTCAGGCAGCACCGGTAATATACGCTGTGATTATCATGGCAGCATTTTTGATTGGAGGGTGGAAATACCGCAGGCTTCAAGTCGGGAATTGATGCCCACCTAAATAGAAACATCAGCAAAGCATAGATGCAAACAAGAAAAAGCGAGTAAACATGGTAATCAAGCCATAAAAGCAAAAATCCTGAGCTGGGATAAACCCGGTTCAGGATTCCTTTTTAATCTAATAGCGGAAAAGTGCCAAGAATAGCCGTATTTCTACGCATTCAAGGCACTTTTTAGCAAAATAAAAAGAAGGAATGCTATCTTGTTAAAATAACAATCCTTCTTTGGGAAAGGTACTCTGTTTTGATAGAATAATAGTCAAGGGGGTGCACCGCCTGCTCAGGGGGGTGCATTTCGATTTAGGGGGGTGCAAATGGCAAAGGGGGTGCATTTCACTTCTACGCTTTAAGGATTTGCCCTATTAGCGCCTCGACATCTCTCGGCTTCAGAACTTTCCCAACCGAAACGATCTTATCGTTCACAAGCAGGGCTGGCATGCTCATCACACCGTAACTCATTACTTTTTCCATGTCAGTAATGTATTCAACTTCAATATTCAGGCCAAGATTCTCGACGGCTCTCTTTGCGTTTTCATACAGCTCGTGGCAGGATTTGCATCCTGCACCCAGCACTTTGATGCAGCAGATTCCGTCGACCTTCTCTCCGCAGCATGTCGCTTCTGCGGAACCTTCTGCCGGACTACAGCAGCATGCGGTCTCGGCGGCAGCTACCGCTGTATTGCAGCAGCAGGACGGCTCAGCCTTCGCTTCTTCTTTCTTCTTTCCAAACAGTGCCATGATCATTTCCTCCTTCAAATAAACAGATATTGAAATACATTAAAGCCATATCCCACGACGATGATGCCTATCGTGCAGATGGCTATGAATGTCCGTAACAGTTTTGGCTTGATAGCCTTTCCCAGCATAATCATAGAGGGCAGGCTCAACGTGGTGACTGCCATCATAAAGCTGAGTATTGTACCGAGCAAAGCACCTTTTGCCAGAAGAGCTTCTGCAATAGGAATGGTGCCAAAAATGTCAGCGTACATCGGAACGCCCACGAGAGTCGCCAATATCACACCAAAAGGATTGTTGCTGCCGAGGATCTTTTCCACCCAGCTTTCCGGAATCCAGTTGTGGATGATCGCTCCTATGGCAACACCTACAAGAATATAGGGAAATACCTTTTTGAAAGTAGATACAACTTGATCCTTGGAATAAACCAGTCTGTCACGGACGGTCAGGTCAGGAGCTTCAATGTCTACACTGCTGTTGCTGTTTCGGATAAAGTCAGCAATCTGATCTTCCATGTGCAGTTTCTCGATCATTGTTCCTCCGATAACAGCGATCACGAGACCGAGTACCACATAAGCGACAGCAATTTTAACACCAAAGATACTCATCAGGAGAACAAGGCTTCCGAGATCCACCATCGGGGAGGAAATCAGAAAGGAGAAGGTTACTCCAAGAGGCAGTCCGGCACTGGTAAATCCCATGAAGATCGGGATGGAAGAGCAGGAGCAGAACGGAGTCACCGTTCCAAGGAGCGCCCCGATGATGTTAGCCCAGATCCCGTGGAATCTGCCCATGATCTTCCTGCTGCGCTCCGGGGGGAAGAAGCTCTGGATATACGAAATCAAAAAGATCAGTACACAGAGGAGCACCGTGATCTTGATAACATCGTAAATAAAGAACTGTATGCTGCCGCCGATCCTGCTTCCCGTATCAAGGCCAAGTGTGGACAGGAAACTGCCAATCACTGTATTCAGCCATTTCATTCCAAGGATCTGATCCTGAATAAATGCCCACATTTAAGAAAACCATCCTTTCGTTTTGTTCGCTATCTTTACCAGCGTGAGCATCACAGGAACTTCCGTCAAGACCCCGACTGTTGTTGCCAATGCCGCCGGGCTGGTGGTTCCGAACAGGGCTATGGCAACCGCGACCGCCAGTTCAAAGAAATTGGATGCTCCGATCATGCCTGCCGGGGCAGCAATGTCAAAAGGCAGTTTGATCAGTTTTGCTGCACCATAAGCTATGAAGAAGATCAGGAAAGTCTGCAGGATAAGTGGCACTGCGATCAACACGATATGGATTGGATTTGACAAGATTACTTCTGCCTGTGAACTGAAGATGATGACCAGTGTCAAAAGCAGGCCGATGATCGTCGCGTTATCAAATTTGTGGACAAAGACTGTGTCAAAGTATTCCTGTCCCTTATTTCTGACAACCGACACACGTGTCAGCACACCTCCGGCAAGCGGGATCACAACAAACAGGATCACACTCACGAACAGCGTGCTGTATGGCACAGCGACATTCGAGACGCCCAGCAGGAATTTCACGATGGGTACGAAGGCAACGAGGATGATCAAATCGTTTGTGGCAACCTGCACCACGGTGTACGCTGGGTTGCCCTTCGTCAGAGTGCTCCACACGAAGACCATCGCCGTGCAGGGGGCAGCTCCGAGCAGTACCGCGCCTGCAAGATACTCCGTTGCCAGTTCCGGGGCAATGAATGCCTTAAACACGACGAACAGAAACAGATATGCGATCCCATACATCGTGAAGGGCTTTATCAGCCAGTTTGTCACCCATGTTACGATCAGACCTTTCGGATTTCTGCCGATCTGCTTCATGCTTTGAAAATCCACCTTCATCATCATCGGGTAGATCATGACCCAGATCAGTATGGCAATCGGGATGGAAATACCCGCAATCTGCAGCGCTCCGAGCGTATCGGGTATGGCAGGCAGAAATCTGCCGATCAGGACCCCGATGGCCATGCAAAGCAATACCCACAATGACAGATATCGCTGGAAAAAACTGATCCCGCTGTTCTCTTTTTTCATAACAATCGCCGCCCTTACTTTGACATATTTAGATTTGTCGATATGAAGTTCTTTTATATAGGCAATCCAGCGAGGACTGCCTATCATATCCTTCTGAAACTCTCAGACGATTACTTGCCACATGCACATTTTACAGTTTCATCCGTTTCGCAATCGCAACGGGCATAGGTTGCCACCATATCACGAAAGCTCTCAACTCCTTCACGGGAGATGGAATAATACATCCATTTGCCCTCTTTTCGACTGCTTACAAGTTCGCTATCACAGAGGATCTTCATATGATGAGAAAGTGTTGGCTGCGTGATATTCAGTTCCTCTAACAGCACACAACCGCACTTTTCGCCATGCTGTAGCGCCAACATGATCGCAAGGCGGTTTTCATCAGCCAGCGCCTTAACTTTTCGGACGTCTTCACGAAATCCCATGTTTATCGCCCTCCCTGAGATGACCAAATGATAACACAAACATTTATAGTTGTCAATATGTAAATGTGAAATAAAGACGTTTTCTTTTGATTGCTTCTTACAAGCAGAAAGCCCACAAGCCGTCAAGCCTGTGGGCGATTGCTTTTTTCGGGGAGCAGTTTGAGAAGTATATCGTATTTGTTTTTGAATTCTGCGTCTGACGGATATGTTTCATCTACTGCAACATCTATTTTGCAGAGGTCATTTTCAAGTCTTGTCATCTTCGTGCCTCAGTTTACCAGTCATCATCCAGCATTGCAGACAGGCCCTCGGCCTCGTCCACCCATGATGGATCATACTTTGCTTTCTTCATTGGCGCTCCACAGGATGGGCATACTTTGTAGGGCTTATCGCATGATGCCTTACACGCGGAGCAAAAATACTCATCAGATCGGAATAGATGTGTGCGCTGAGTCCAGTGAGCCGCTTTCATTCGTGTTCACCCATTTTCTCAATCAGATCATGCAGGCTCTTATCATGCTGCGCCTGAGTGATCGCGCCGTGCTCCAAAAAACCATCGAGCAGCGCCTTTTGCCGCAAGAATAGCTGATGGTTTTTCTCCTCATACGAGAGAACGGACCATTCTTTGTTTTCGACTTCCATAAAAATCACCGCGCACGATTATACCATTTATACAGCCAGATAACAAGGACAAAGCCCACAAGCGACAAAGCCTGTGAGCTTAATGCTATGGTTTATCAATGACCTCTGCCAGCCCCAAATTAAAGATCGCAGCAGTCCGATCTTGCAGGACAAACCCGGGCACTCGGTATGAGCGATCAGAATCCCATTGATACATCCTCGCGATTATTTGGCAAAGTTTCATGCTGCTCACTTCCATTCCGTGTGTCCCGGTTCCCGTATAAACAGTGAGCGGGACACGGTGAGAATGAAAGTCTTTTTTCGTATAGGGAGCGATCGCCAGAGTGTGACCGTTTTCCTGCAGGTAGAAACGGATGAATCTCGGGCACCCTATTCCCCGCAAGGAGTCCACAAAGACGTGTATACGGTTAGCTCGGAGATAAAAGGAAATGAAAGTTTCATTCAACTCTTTTCCACCTTCTTGGTTTTCCAGTTCTCTGCATTGGAAAAATCAAAGAGCAGCATAATCTTGTTTCGGGCGGACACCAGCCTGCCCACGGCTCGATAGTTGTATTCAGGGTCCAATCCCCATGCCCGGTAGATCTCATCACCAAACAGCTTAGATTCCATATTACGGACGCTATGCTCTTTCTGCCCTTTAATCCACCGAATGCTATCTTTGTCGGATGAGGGCGTTGGAGAAACCAGTAGGCACTTTGTCGACGGGTTGACCTCCAGCCGGACATACTCACAGTTGTTCAGTGCACTAAGCGACATGCGACTAAACGAAATCTTTGTAGGCCAGATTGTGCACGTGGGGTCAGCTTTGCGGGGCAAGTGCAAGAACATCTCGGATTTCACTATTTGGAAACCATCGAGGCTCAGTTCTTCAACGGCGCTTATCATTTTCTTTTACCTCCTATGTTTTGTCTGTTGTGATATAGCCATCCGCGAGATCGATTTTAAAGGACTCTTCATGTTGCTCAACCGGGGTGCCGAAGTAATCCCGCCAGTCGCCGGGCAGATAGGATTTGGATTTCTTACCGCTCGTAAACAGCTCGAAATCTGTCAGCCTGAACAGAAATAACATCTCACCATCGCATACAGCCGGGTTGCCCATCATCTTATAACGGTACTGCGGGTCCCAGCCCATCAGGTCAAAAACCTTCGCAGCAAAGATTTTGCAAAGCAAATCACGGTTTGAGATTTCTTTGCTCCCGCCTCCTCTGGACCAGCGGAGTGAGTCAGGTGCATCCGGACTGCATGGCCGTATAATCAGGCGCTTTTGCACGGGGTGGATCAGAATTTGAATATGCGTGACCCCCGGAAACCTCCGGAGGCAGGCCATATTGAACTTGATTCGGTTTTCCCATATGGTGATGGCGGGCTCCCTCGAATGAGCAAAAAGCTCTGCTTTGGTTACCTGATATCCTGCAAGGTTCACTAAAACCTCGGGGTCCTCTGTTGGCTCCTGTAGAATTGTGCTCCTGGTGAAATATCGTTCAAGTTCCTGATTGTCCATTGTCTGCCTCCATACCTCTCATTAAAGAATCCATTGATAATTGCAGCGACTCCGGTGTCGGTGCGGTGTATTGCTCAATACCAGGAGCGAGGATGCTCTTGGCTTGGGAGTGCCATTCAGATTTCGGCGCAATGTAATAGAACCCGTTTTCAAGTGTATGCTCATAGAACTCGGCTCCAAAGTCGTCATCCCACTCCTCCGGGCACAGGTTAACTCTACGCCTACCACTTGTATCCTCGCCCTCAGACGGAGGTACAAGCACCGCAGGCACAGCGTTTGGTAGGTTGTAGACGATTATCTGTTCTGAGCCCCGGCAAGCCCACGTTCCTCTGGTTTTATACACATAGTCTGGATTCCATCCCATGATGCTGTATAGTGCATTCCCGAAATGCTGGCAGTTGAGTGTCTTGACATATACAGGCTTATCAGGGTCAGGACGCCATTTAATACTGTGCGCATCACTGCGCTGGCACGGCCTGATGGCGATCTTACGTTCTGCCGGGTGAAGGAGTAGCTGAATGTATGCAACGTTTTCAAATTTCTGTACGCAGAACTTGTTAAAGCTGATTCGATCGTTTGAAATCGTTAGGCATGGGCCTTCAAACCGTATCTGCATAAACTGCCCCCTGACTACTTGATAACCCTCAAGGTCAAATGCGCTCAGCTTTCGCTTCTCAACGCGCACCGTTCCCGTGACCTGCCTGACGCTGTTTGAAATATCGTAATAGGTGCCGGGATCGTCATTGACCCAGTGATGGTTGATAGGAATAAAACCCCGGAAGATGCCTTCGTCGATCACGTGCATCATCGGAAGCCCGCCTCGAATATGGTGTTTCCGGTTTTCCATCAGGACCTGCACTGCCTCAAACTTCTCAACCGTTACAATGGCTTCGTGGCGGTCCTTGTATAGGTATTGATCTCGGTCCTGTTTGTTCTTTTTGTGCTTGTGCTCATACAGATCAGCAGTGAAGGTTTTCCAAGTCAATACGTTGCCGCAGTACCGCTCGTTTGTGAGAATGTAGCCGATTGAGGCTGTGTTCCATCCGGTCCCGCCGGATTTCGTTTCACAGCCTATATCAGTCAGGAAAGATGCGATTTGCTCCTGCGACCAACCTGAGAGATATGCGTCGTAGATAAACCGGACCACCTTTGCCTCTGCTTCATTCACTTCGAGCGGCGCGTATTTGATATACCGCCCCGTAACATCCTTTGGGCGATCATAGCCGAGTGGTGCAGGCGTCAGCAGCTTTCCGTCTTTAAACCGCTGTTGAAGCGACCAGTTCATGGCCTCACTTTTTTTGACGGATTCTTCCTGTGCGAACGTAGCGAGGAAGGACAACATGAATTCGGTATTCTCCGAAAGTGTGTACAAGTTGTCGGATTCAAAGTAAACTCCGACCGGTGGATTCTGCCCCTTCAGCATCCGGATTAAGGAGATACAGTCAACAAGGTTTCGGGCAAATCGTGATACGCTTTTAGTGATGATGAGATCATATTCTCCGCGCTTACAGGCTTCGATCATTTCATTGAAAGCATCACGGTTTTTTAGCGAGGTCCCGGATATACCCTCGTCGGCATAAATCTGCTTCAGTTCCCAATTGGGATGTTCCAGAACCAGTTGTTTGTAGTGGGCCTGCTGGAGCTCGAAGGAGGAAAGCTGTTCATCATTATCCGTTGAAACCCGACAGTATGCACACGCCCGAAAAGGGTACCCTGCGCCATAGAGATCTACCTTTGGCTTGGCTGGGATGAATGTTTTTTCTCCTGTATCCTCGCGCCTGTAAAGCTGCCGCAATTCTTCTCTGGATTCATTGCTCGGCATTTAATCATCCTCCCGCCATGTTTTGTCGCCTGGTAGCTGCCAGTACCAAACGCCATCTTTTTTTATCGACCTTATGCCCATCTCCTTTTTTACGGAGAGAAGGGTCCGCTCACTGATGTTTGCACGTGAAAAGAGAGCCTGCACTTCAGAAGCCTTCATCGGTTCTGCTTCAAGCATTACCATAAGCATGTTTGCAGCCTGAGTCTGCTTGTTCATCTTCGGAGTTGGGATGTCCAGTCCATCTGGCGCAGCAGGACCTTCACCTTCAAGCCACTGAACTCGACGCTGTGAATCGATGGTGAAATATTGGTCGCGACCTTTGGGCGTAAGGCTGCTTTTGATATGGTGTAAAACCCTTACGTCAGAGTCATTATCCGTTGTGCTTATCTGGATGACACTTCTGGCAGCCGCTATGAGGTCGATGCTACCGAGACTTCGGTACAGGTCCTTTGACCCTTCCTTTTTGTTTAGATGGCCGATCAAGACGATAGCGCAATCATAGAGTGAAGCCCAAACAGCTAACTGTCGGAGCATTTTTCTCATTCCAGCAGCATTGGATATATCTGCATCACCGAGGTAAGCCTGAACTGGATCGATGACCAGTAATTTTGCATTGAAGTCAGCTATGGCACGGCGTATCTTTTCATCTCCAAGTGTCAGCCAGTCCATCTCCTCATCTAAAAAAGCAACATTACTGCAATCCGCTCCGGCTGCTGTAAGTCGAGGCTTAATTGTGTCTCCAGCCCCATCTTCGGAGCATTGGTAGATGACGTGCATAGGTTTTTTGATCTTCCTGCCATCTGGTGAAAAACTGCCATTTGAGATTGCAGAGATGATGTTCATCATCACAGTAGATTTTCCGCAACCCGGATCACCTTGAAGAAGCGTTATTTTCCCGAATGGGATATACGGATACCACAGCCAGTCAACATTAGTTGCTGTCACGTTGCTGTATAATTTGAGCTGGCCATTCAACAATTCCATAGCTCTGCATAGTCCTTTCACGGTCAAAATAAAGCCTGAGACCAACAAAACCCTAACGAGGAATATCATACTTGCATCGTTGCCGTATCACCACAAACAGGTAGTGAAATTTAGCTGTCCGAATTAACTGTGAGTTAAATCAGGTGCAAGGCTGCAACATTCGGGGAGAGAAATCGTTGCAGCCTTGCACCCTTGTTATATTTGAGTTGCTATTAGGCGACACCAGAGTTAATATACGACGACCTTGGCGGAGCCGATTTCAGGAGGGGTAAACGTGGCCATTGACTGTGAAAGCATCGGCGCTCGTATCAAATATCATAGGCTGAAGAACCAGCTTTCTCAGGAGCAGCTCGCGGAGAAGGCAGAGCTTAGTAATGTCTATATTAGTTATCTGGAACGGGGCGAAAGGATGCCCAGCCTCGATGCGGTAATCAACATTGCAAATGCGCTCAATGTCTCCGCCGACGATCTGCTGTCTGGCTGTTTGCTGGTATCAAATTCCCTGCAGGACGCGAGAGAGTTTGATACGCTTTATGGCTGTTCTTCAGAAGAACTTAGTATCATTCTGAAATGCATGGCGTTTCTCAAAGATCTGTTGAAAGGATACAAAATCACAAAATAAAAAATGGCCCGCCAAGTCGCATGCGCACTCCGGCACATCTTCCGGGGTGTGTCTGCGATAGACGGGCCTATCGTTTAACCATTTTATTGCACTGTGCTCACCATGATCTCACGGCCATTCTGAAACTTGAAAGTCAAATCCCCGTTATGATACACGGTTACATTATCAATGACGTCCAGCCATAGCCGCTCATCGAAATGCTCCAAGGATATTTGCGACAACATACTCAGCAAACTTTTTAATGTAATTATTGATGCCGGAATCACCAGCTTCCTTTTTGAGTGCCGCCATGATTCTACCCTTACGGCAACAAACTATTTGAAAAAAGACAAAAACTACTACGACATTCTTAGCAGCCAGTGGACACGTACTGTTGAGGACATCAACAAGGTTTTCGAGGAGGCGGGGATGTAATCCTCAAATTGAACGATTCCCCCTCTGTGAGAACGATTTGTCTTGGAGGGGAAGAATCGCAAGTTTACATAACAACAAAACGCCGCTGCGGAAAATGCTCCGTAGCGGCGTTGCTTTTCGGTAATTATAATAAAAATGTTCTGAAACAGCCGGATTTCGACGTTCTCAGAACATTTTCAGGCAAAAGTAAAAGGTAGATAATTCTATCAAAATTACCTACCTTTTATGGCGCAGAAGGAGGGATTCGAATTGCCAGACGCGTAAAAATCTACCTGAATCTAAGCAAATGTATAATATAATATTGTAGAAGCAAAGTCAACAGCTACAATTTAGTGAAATCTGATAGAATCAAAAGCAAAGCGTTAATGGGGAAAAATGTGGGGTAAAATAGGATGCATTCTTTTATGATTCAACAGCAATACAAAAGAAATCATATGATAATAATCGCCTTGCAGATTGGATAATAACAGTCTGTTTTCCTGTTTAATAACTAATCATCCTTACAGAGCAGGATTTCCCGTGACATTATTATTTATAAAATATCGGAAATAACAACTATATAAGGCGCTCTCATTAGCCGTTAAGTTTAGTCAAAAAATGATATATTCTTAAGCTCAACTTATATATACGTCAGTTGATTTTCTATACCAATTTTTTATTGACTTTGCGAAACCAATGATTTATATTGAATTAAATTGATAAATAATCATGAAGAATGAGGAGCCGTCACATGGAAAAAGATCTGATTCTCCGCGTTCGGGACCTGCGCAAAAGCTTTGGCAGCAACGAGGTGCTCAAAGGAATCAACATTGATATTTCAAAAGGTGAAGTGATTGCTATTATCGGCCCCTCAGGCTGTGGGAAAAGTACCTTTATCCGTTGCTTGAATTTCCTAGAGATTCCGGATGCTGGAGAGATTATTCTAAATGGCCAGGAACTCAGAGCTATGCGAAAAAGGGAACGTGCTGAAGCGCTGAAACCTGTCGGGATGGTCTTCCAACAGTTTAACCTCTTCCCACACAAAACGGTTCTGGATAATATCACAATGGCACCTATCCTCGTCCAGAAGATTACTAAAGCTGAAGCCGAAGCAAAAGCAATGCGTTATCTTGAAACTGTACATCTTACGGACAAAAAAGATTCTTATCCTGCCAATCTTTCTGGAGGCCAGCAGCAGCGTGTTTCTATTGCAAGAACTCTTTGTATGGAGCCTGAGTTGATTCTTTTTGATGAACCGACCTCTGCCCTTGACCCGGAAATGGTTGGAGAAGTGCTTGAAGTGATTAAAGAACTTGCCCTCCAAGGGCAAACGATGATCGTGGTTACACATGAAATGGGGTTTGCAAGGGAAGTTGCTGATCGCGTCATTTTTATTAACGAGGGCATTATTCAGGAAGATACCGCACCTGACCTCTTCTTTGAAAACCCGAAGAATGAAAGGTTAAAAGAATTTTTAAGTAAAATGCTTTAAAGGAGATTCGCATGAGCTTCGTCCAGATCTCAAAACGTAAAGACATCGTCTTTGGCTACCAAGACGGATATTCAGAAGTAGAAATCCTGAAAAATGCTTGCTCCGAAGCACAGTTTTTTCGCTGTTCCCTCCTACCCGGAAAATCTGTAAAACCAGAGCTGTTTTCGACCGTAGAACATACGCAGCTCTTTTTGTTCATGGAAGGCAACGGATACATTGTCACTCCACGAAAGGGATTTAACATCGATGACAAGTTTGCCGTCTTCGTTCCGGATTATGATACGGAACCATTCGAAATTGTCTGTGCAAGTGACAGCAAAAAGCCGCTGGAGTACATCCACATTATCACGGAGCTGAATGAGTATGACAAACATTGTCTGTATGCTTCCAAGATGCGGCTACCCAGATTCCGCCATATTGAAGACGGATGGGAATATTATGAATCATTTAAGTCAGAAAATGTAGCTTCCAAAATGTTGCTGGAGCACAGGAATCTCGGCAGGGTTTCCTGCGGAGCCGTACTTGGTACCGGACCGTGTACAGTAGGTCAGCATATTCATAGAGAAATTCTGCAGTGGTACATCATGCTGCCCGGTTCCAGGATGACATATACCGCCGGCGATGAATCTGTTCTACTGGAGGGTGGAGACATCAGCTATACCCCCACTGGCTATTATCACGGCAGTGAAGTTGCTCCGGGAGACAAACTGGATTACGTCTGGTATGAGATGGTAGCTGAAATGTATCCAGGAGAAATCGAGTAAGGAGGACGACATGGCTTTTGTAAAAGTATCAAGAGAAAAAGATATTGTTTATCAATATGATGAAAGCGGCGTCGCTCGGGTTCCGATACTCGTAGGAGAATGCAAAGACTGTGCTTTGGAACGGGTGGCAATTCTCCCTGGTTGCGACTGGTCTCCCGAGATTTATAAACTTGAGGAACATAATCAGGTCTTCCTGATCATGGATGGAGAAGGCTATATCCGCACACCCAGAAGAGTATTTAATATTGATGAGCAGGCCGTTTTCGTCCCAGAATTTGATAAAGAGCATTTCATCATTCACTGTTCACCAAAATCAGAAAGACCTATGAAGATTATGCATGCAGTGTCGGAGATTCATCCCTTTGATCTTGATTGCCTCACAAATGCCCGTATGGCTCTCCCTCGTTTCAGACGAATCTCAGATGCCTGGCTGTATAAAGAATATAATACTGCCGAAAATGTAAAGCAGTTGACCCTTCTTGAGCACAGAAATCTGGGCCGCCTTTCTATGGGGGGCACTATAGACAAAGGCCCTACAAAAGTCGGCACCCATATTCATAATGAATTGGAGCAGTGGTATATTGTGCTTCCCGGCTCAAAATTCACCTATTATGCCGAACGTGACGGGGAACGTGATGAAATTCATGTGACAGAAGGAGATATCACTTTTACTCCACACGGGTCACACCACGGAAGTTGGTGTGACGAGGGCGAAAATTATAAATATATTTGGTTTGAACTCTGCACAGACGGATATCCCGGTAACATTTCTTAAATAAAATGATGAATAACCTGCTTTTGGGTAGTAATGCTCAATATTTCCGTTATCCGTTTTCTGATTTTGTCAAGGCTATGGTTAAAGAAAACATTAACTCTGTCGATATTACACTTCTTGCCCCTCACATCTATATTGATAGTTTTGAGATTCTTGATCCATGCCATGTAGTTGAAACGCTTCACATACACGGCATCTCAGTCACAGCTGTCACGCCTCTTCCCTATCGTTATTCTATCTGTGCTGGTGCAGGCACAATGCAGAGAGAAAAAACCCTCGGGTATTATAAACAGTGTATCCTGTTTGCTCATATAGCCAGAGCAGAGTTTATGCTTCTGACTGCCTCGGGAGCAGATTTCGACATTCCTCACAAAATCCTTCTGGATAACGCAGCGGAAATGCTCAGCCTGCTTTCCACTTTTGCAGAAGAATGCGGTGTAACTCTTCTCCTCGGCACTGTTATGGGCATGGAGAGCCCGTTAAATGCGTCAACACCCGTTCTTCTCACACTTCCGGAACTGAAAGACATGCTGGAAAGAGTCAATTCTCCTGCTCTAAAGGCATACCTTGATACAGCAGTTGTCAGTCTTGTCGGAGAGACGATCCAACAGTGGTTCAGTCTGTTGGGTAGCGAACTCCGGCTCGTCAGATTTACAGATGGAAATTATAACGGTTACAGAATCTGGGGTACTGGCTGCCTGCCTTGTGAACAATATCTGCTTGCTATATCCGAAGCAGGTTTTACCGGTCCACTCTCTTTAGCCGTACCGGGAGAGAGATATTGTGAAAATCCATCCAACGCCCAAAGCGTTCTGCTCAGCAATCTTCAAGTTGCCATGAAGAAGGTAACAGCATGGCAACAATAAAACGCAGCCAGCTGGTGGCAATGAATCAGCATTACCGCAGGTTTTCCTTTGACTATTTTTTGGATTGCCAGCAAAAAGTCGGCTTCCGGAACATAGAACTATGGTGCGGTGCCTCCCATTTCTTTATCGATGCACAGGGCTACGATAATCCCGCCCCACTGAAGCGAAAACTCAAAGATCATAATCTTCAGGTTGTTTCCGTCACAACACCGAGCATTGCTTATCAATATCAGTATGCCTCGCAAGAGGAGGGGATTCTGCAAAAAAGTTTCTCCTATTTCCGAAACGGAATCCAGCTTGCTGCAGAGCTTGGCGCTGACAGGGTAGTTATCAATTCTGGATGGGGTTATTGGAATGAGTCTGCATCGGATAGTTGGAAAAGATCCCGCGACAATTTGACACTTCTTTGTGAAGAAGCCGCAAAACTGGGGATTATCTGTATGATGGAATCTCTTCGAAGCGATGAGAGCAATATTGTCAATAGCCTGCAGACTGCCAAAAAGATGTTCGACGAAGTCAACCATCCGAA
Source organism: Oscillospiraceae bacterium (assembly GCA_017406005.1). GTDB lineage: Bacteria > Bacillota > Clostridia > Oscillospirales > Oscillospiraceae > Limivicinus. Next base: position 45,175 of record JAFQZI010000079.1, read on the forward strand.
TCTGAAAATGATGGTAGATACCATCGCCACTGGTGCTGCGGGTGAAACCTTGGAAATGTGGTTCGAAACCTTTGGAGAGAATCTCGTCCATATGCACTTCTTGGATGGAGATCCTTATGTGCACAATATCTGGGGAGACGGCAACACTCCACTGGAGGCTCAGTTGGAAGTGATAAATCGTTATCGGTTTTCCGGTTATCTGGTTCAAGAGATTGCCGATGAAAAGTACTTTAATGATCCTTTTTCAGCAGACGTAAAAAACATGCGTATGCTGGAACGTTTCATTGAAGAATAAAATTCAAAAAAGGAGTAAAAACATGAAGAAAGTCCTCGTCCTCGTTGTCTGCCTTGCTATGCTGTTCTGTCTGTCTGCTACAGCATTTGCCGAAGGTGACGGTTCCCTGCAGAAAGTGCTCGACAGAGGTGTCCTGAGAGTTGGTGCAGAAGGTAACTGGTCTCCGTATGTCTACAATGAACCCGATGGAACTCTCGTCGGCTTTGAAGTCGAAATGGCTGCTGCTATCGCAGAAAAGCTTGGTGTGGGCATCGAAGAAAATCCGTCAGATTCCTGGGACGGCGTTCTTGCCGGTTTGGAAGCCAACCGCTATGATGTTGTTATCTGCGGTGCAAGCCCCAACCCCTCCAGACAGGAAGCCTACGAAGTCACTCAGCCATACGGCGAACAGCTGATTGCACTTGTCGTTTCCGAAAAGAATGAAGACATCAAAGAATGGACCGATCTCAAGGGCAAAGTCTCTGCTAACTCTCTTACTTCGTCTTCCGGTAACATTGCCAGAAACTATGGTGCAGACCTTGTTGAAGCCTCTCTGGAAGAAGCCATGATGCTCATCCGTGATGGTCGCGCCGACTGCCAAGTTAACGATGCAGCTGCCATCAATGCTTACATCGCTGCCAATCCAAACGCTGGTGTAAAGATTGCTCTCTATTACACACCGGAGAATGCTTACGAAATCCAGTCCGCTGCCATTATCAAGAAGGGCAATGTCGATCTCCGCGATGCAATTGACAATGCCATCTCAGAACTCATTGAAGAAGGCACAGCTTATGAACTCTGTGTAAAGTACTTCGGGAAAGACTTCGCTGATAATGTAACGCTTTATTAATTCTGCAGTAACCATTTCATCTTCTTCGCAAAATACTTTAAACCGGGAGAACATATATGAATAGCTACGTAGGAATGAAAGGCATACAACTCTTTGCCGTTTCTTTCTGGCCGATGGTGAAAGCCGGATTGCTCTATTCCATCCCGATGATGCTGCTGTCCTTCCTACTGGGTCTAATCGTTGCCCTTTTTGTGGCCTTGGGCAGAATGTCACGCTTCAAGCCGTTGTCGTGGCTTTGTGCAACCTATGTGTGGATCATCCGTGGCACTCCTCTTCTCGTCCAGCTGTTTATCATCTTTTATGGCCTTCCTACGCTTGGCATTGTGTGGTCTCCATTTACTTCTGCAATTGTAGGCCTTACCATCAGCCAAGGGGCCTACAATTCAGAAGTAATTCGTGGCGCGCTTACCGGTATTCCAAAAGGACAGCATGAAGCACCGCAGTCGTTGGGAATGACCAAATGGCAAACCTTAGTCCATGTGATTATTCCCCAAGCAGCTATTACAGCTGTTCCAGCTCTTGGTAATTCTTTTATTAGTCTCTTGAAGGACACTTCGCTGACTTCAGTGTTGACCGTACAGGAGATCTTTATGCGGGCAAAACAGATTTCCGCAGTTGCTTATAAACCAATGCTGCTTTATTGTGAAGCTGCACTAGTCTATTTGATTTTCAGTACATTCCTTACTTTCCTTCAGCACGCTATTGAGAAAAGAATCGGCAAACACCTTGTCCCGGAAACTGATAAATAGTTTGCCTAACCACAGCATAAAAAATATGTTTCTTCAAACATGTGTTTTCCTCACACGCAGAACTACAAGGTTTCAAGTGAAAATGAAAAATCTTGGCTCAAAAGTAACTATTAACTAACAATATTGGGTATTGATTAGAAAAAAGTGTAAATATTATTAACCTCCATAGCAGTAATATAAAACTGCTGTGGAGGTTAATAATACACTACGCTACTCATCAATCTGGTATCTATTATTTGAACTGAAAATGACAGTTTTATACTAATCTTCAATTAAAAAAGGATATAATCCAGGAACGAGCAGTAATGCTGTGAATAGTAGAAGGAAGAAGATTACGGATAGTCTCACAAAGCCGATCCATCACCTTATCAAGCGTAGCAAATACTTCGTTGCGGAACC
>JAFQZI010000080.1 GCA_017406005.1 Oscillospiraceae bacterium
AAGGTCAGCCGCAAAGCAAAAGAACACTGGCAGGACCCGGTTTATCGGGAGAAAAACCTTGCTGCGAGAAGAAAGTGTATACCCCGGTAATCGATCTGAAAAAATAAAAAACCCTGGCAGAAACCAAGGTTTTTAAGTGGGGGAAGGTGGATTCGAACCACCGAAGGCATTGCCAGCAGATTTACAGTCTGTCCCCTTTGGCCACTCGGGAATTCCCCCAAATATACAATTGTTGGAGCTGGTGGACGGATTCGAACCCCCGACCTGCTGATTACAAATCAGCTGCTCTACCGGCTGAGCTACACCAGCGTTTTACCAGCCCGGTTATAATAGCAAATGAAATGCTGTTTGTCAACCACTATTTTTCAAATTGAAAAACTTTTTTATGACATAAGAGAAGCTCTGTTTGCTTTGTCGGGGAATCTATGATAAGATATGCACCATGAAAAAGAAGCTGCTGACAATTTGGATACTGCTGCTCTCCACGGTCCTCTCGGCATGTGCGATCGGCCGGCCGAAGCCTACGGTTGACCCGCACGAGGGCCAGGTTTATCTGTATGACGGATATGACTGGGTCTGGTATACACCCCTGGAGGGCGTGGAAACCAATGCCTTTTCCCGGGCTGATTTTCAGTATATCGACGAAGAGCCCGTTTATCTCGGCACGGGCTATACGCTGCGCAAGGGGATTGACGTTTCGGAGCATCAGAAGCAGATCGACTGGGAGCAGGTCGGCACCAGGCACTATGATTTCTGCTATCTCCGTATCGGCAGGCGGGGCTATACCGAGGGCGGATTGTTTGAAGATTCGTCCTTCCGGCGAAATTATGCCGGAGCAAAGGGCTGCGGGATGGAGATCGGCGTCTATTTCTTCTCGCAGGCGATCAGTGTTACGGAAGCGATCGAAGAGGCAAACTGGGTGCTGGAGCATCTGAAAAACTATCCGACATCTCTTCCGATTGCGTTTGATTGGGAGAAGGTGGATACCGATAATGCGAGGACGGCCAATCTTGACGTCAACACCCTGACGGACTGCGCAGTGGCCTTTTGTGAGACGATCCGCCGGGCGGGATATGAACCCTGTGTCTATTATAACCGCACCACGGGCTACTACCGGTATGACCTCACACGCCTGACCGGCTATAAGGTCTGGCTGGCATTGCCCTGCAACCCGCCTGATCTTGTCCATCCGAGTTTTTATTACCACATCGATATGTGGCAGTATTCGCTCACGGGGCAGGTTCCGGGAATAACCGAGGAAACCGATCTGGATTATATTTTTGTAAAAGTGAATGAATAAAGAAGCCCTGCTTTTCTGCTGATGAGGCAGAAGGGCAGGGCATTTTTTTAGCTGAAGCGGGCTTTGCGTTTTCCGTCCGCCGGAGCCTTGAAACCGATTTTGATTTCCGGGTTGAAGGCCGGCAGCTTTTCCAGGATCGTATCGACTTCCTCTTCCTTATTGAAAATCAGATTCGCAAATTCCTTTTCGCCGTGCATCAGGATCAGGCGGTAGTAGTAATAAGCGGGGCTGTCATCCGGCTGGCACTCACTGATCCGGCAGAAAGCGCGGTCGATATACTCATAGGGCACGTAATACTTTTTGCCGAGATCCCGGTAGTACAGGCAGAGTTTTCCAAGCGTTACACGGCCGATGGTCTCGGAAGCTTTGAAGTCTTCTACATGGGCGGTATCGTCGACCTTCGTTTTATCCGGGCCGCGGAAGCGAAGTTTTCCTAAGCCGAACAATGCTTTCCACCTGCCTTTTTGCTTTTGCCGAAAGGCCACAGGCTGTCATAGAAAGCGGACGGAATTTTCCTCGAGAGCAGGGTTCCGACCACACCGCCGATGATGCCTACGATGATGCCCGCAACGACGTCGGATGCAAAATGGACCACGAGGTAGATCCTGGCAACGCCCATCAGAAAAGCAAAGATGAAAGCCGTCCAGCTGATTCTTTTGTCACAGGTCATGAAAACGGCCGTCATGGCCGCAACCGCTGCCGTTGTATGGCCGGAGGGAAAGCTCTTGTCGCTTTCCACATTCTGCCCGACGGTCAGCCAGAGCTTCTGGTAAAGGTCGGTATCGAAAAAGGCTTTTGTCTCTTCCGAATAAGGCCTTGGCCGCGCAATGAGTATTTTCAGGCAGCAGTTGGTGATCAGGGCCCCGACAGCGATGCCGAAAAGCATAGCCGTTCCGCACCGCCTCGTCTTCCGGAACAGCATGAGGATCAGAGCGATGATGATCAGCGGGATACCGCCGTGTCCGAATTCGGAGACGATTTCAAAGAACGGCGTAAAAAAGCCCCCGCCGAAGTCGCAAAGCTTGTGAACCAGCGTGACCAGAGACTGGTCAAAAGCTGCAAAAGTATTATTGATCCAGATTGCAGCGGCATTCAGTTCCATAATGAGTTTCCTTTCCGTGAGGGGTTGTTTTCATCAATATATCAAAAAATGTTTCGGTTGTCTATTGTTTTTGCAAGTGCTATAATAACTTCATTATGGATAAATTTGTGTTACATTCGAATTATCAGCCGATGGGTGACCAGCCGGAGGCGATCCGGACGCTTGTATCCGGGGTGGAAAACGGCCTGGATGAACAGGTGCTTCGAGGGGTTACGGGCTCGGGGAAGACGTTCACGATGGCCAATATCATTGCTGCCCTCAACCGCCCGACACTGGTGCTCTCCCACAACAAAACGCTTGCGGCGCAGCTCTGCAGTGAATTTAAAGAGTTTTTCCCGGAGAATGCGGTGGAATACTTTGTCTCCTATTATGACTATTACCAGCCGGAGGCCTATATTCCCCATACGGATACCTTCATTGAGAAGGATTGCTCAATCAATGATGAAATCGACAGGCTGCGCCTGTCCGCCACTTTCTCCCTCCTCGAGAGGAGGGACGTGATCGTGGTCTCTTCCGTCTCGTGCATCTACGGCCTCGGGGAGCCGGACGACTTTGCCAAAATGGCCATCTCCCTTCGTCCGGGGCAGACCCGCCCTCTGGACGATATTCTGCAGAAGCTGGTAGAAGCGCGCTATGAACGCAATGACCTGTCTTTTGAGCGCAACAATTTCCGGGTGCGGGGCGACACGCTGGAGGTCTTCCCGGCTTACTGGAACGACAAAGCGGTGCGGATTGAATTTTTCGGGGATGAAATCGACAGGATTTCTCTGATCCAGCCCCTTACGGGTGCACGCGTCAGCACGCTCTCCCACACGGTCATTTATCCGGCAAGCCATTATGTGACAACAAAGGAAAAAATGGCAGCTGCCATTGAACGGATCCGCAAAGAGTGCGATGAGCAGGTGAAGCTCTTTACCGAAAACAACAAGCTTATCGAGGCACAGCGCATCCGGCAGAGAACGGAATATGACATTGAAATGATGCAGGAACTCGGTTACTGTTCCGGTATCGAAAACTATTCCCGCGTGATTGCGGACAGGGCTCCGGGCAGCCCTCCCATGACGCTTCTGGATTATTTCCCGAAGGATTTCCTTCTGTTTGTGGACGAAAGCCATGTTACCCTGCCGCAGGTGCATGCCATGTACAACGGGGACAGGGCACGAAAAACCAGCCTTGTCGACTTCGGTTTCCGGCTTCCCTCGGCCTTTGACAACCGACCCCTGAAGTTTGAAGAATTCGAAAAACGCATCCATCAGCGTATTTATGTCTCCGCTACGCCGGGAGAATATGAACGTCTCCGGGCAGGCCAGATCGCGGAGCAGGTTATCCGGCCTACAGGGCTGGTAGATCCGGAAATCTTTGTCCGCCCGGTGGATGGGCAGATAGACGACCTGATCGAAGCCATCCATGAAAAGATCGACATGGGGCAGCGTACGCTTGTCACCACGCTGACCAAAAGAATGGCGGAAGATCTTACCGATTACCTCTCCAATGTCGGTATCCGCTGCCGTTATATGCACCATGACATTGCTACCATCGAACGTATGGAGATCATCCGGGACCTTCGGATGGGTGCTTTTGATGTCCTGATCGGTATCAACCTGCTGAGGGAAGGGCTGGATATCCCGGAAGTCGGGCTGGTGGCAATTCTGGATGCAGACAAGGAGGGCTTCCTTCGCAGTGAAACGAGCCTGATCCAGACCGTCGGCAGAGCTGCCCGGAATGCCGACAGTTATGTCATTATGTACGCGGACACCGTAACGCCCTCCATGCAGGCCTGCATCATTGAGACCAACCGTCGGAGAGAAAAGCAGATGCGATATAATGCGGAAAACGGCATCATACCGCAGACGATCCGGAAGGATGTGCGTGATATCCTGGAGATTTCCTCTTCCGCCGAAAAGACGATGAAGAAGGCAAACGGCGTCAAAATGACGGAGCGCGAGCGCAGAGAGGCGATCGAGCAGCTTGAAATCCAGATGAAAAAAGCAGCAGCCATGCTGGAATACGAAATCGCAGCACAGCTTCGTGACGAGATTATCCGCCTGAGGGGGACGAAATAAACCATGAAATACATGATTCTTGACGGAAACAGCCTTGCAAACAGGGCTTTCTACGGTGTCAGGGCACTCAATGCACCGGACGGGACCCCGACCAACGCGATCTTCGGATTCCTGAATATTTTTAACCGGCTGATGGCCGAGATCAACCCCGATGCCGTGTCCGTCGCGTTTGACCTGAAAGAGAAAACATTTCGCCACCAGGCGTTTGACACCTACAAAGCCCAGCGCAAGGGGATGCCCGAGGATCTCGCCGTGCAGATGCCGATCCTGCGGCAGGTGCTGGAAGCTATGAACATCCACTGCTATACCTGCCCCGGCTTTGAGGCGGATGATATCCTCGGCACAGTCGGCAGAATCTGTGAAGAAAACGGCTGGGAATGCGTCATCGTCACGGGGGACAGGGACAGCCTCCAGCTCATCACGGATAAGGTGAGCGTCTGCCTGATCAAGACCAGGGGCGGCCAGACGGAAACGCTGCTCTATACACCGGAGAGCTTTATCGAGGAATACGGGTTTGCCCCGGCCGGAATGATCGATCTGAAAGCCCTGATGGGGGATTCCTCCGATAATATTCCCGGAGTGCCGGGCATCGGGGAAAAAACAGCCAATGACCTAATGAAGTCTTTCGGCAGTCTGGAAAAGATTTACACGTCCCTCTCTTCTCCCGAGATCAAGGAGAGTGTTCGAAAAAAGCTGACGGAAGGGGAGCAGTCAGCCAGGGATTCCTACTGGCTGGCTACCATCATGAAGGATGTCCCCGTTTCTGTTTCCCCGGAAGATGATCTCTGGGACCATGATTTTACGCCGGCACTGTACGATCAGCTGCTGAAGCTCGGTTTCGGCAAGCTGATTGAAAAATGGCACCTTTCGGCTTCGGAAAACCGTCCGGCCGAAGCAGAAATCCCGGAGCAGGCTCTGAACACGGTTTCCCTCACGGATGAGGAAGATGTGAAAAAGGCATTTCTTTCCGCTGTGCAGAGCAGCCCCTTTGTTTCCTTTTCCGCATCGGACGATCTCAGCTCCTTCTCCTGCTGCACGGGGGACACGGTTTATTCGGTTTCCCGTACGGGCTGCATGCTATCCTTTGATGAATTGCTCGATGCCGTGCTTGCCCCCGACGTACGGAAGGTGACGCAGGATCTGAAACCGCTTCTCCGGCGCCTGATCGAAGCCCGCTGCAGCTTCGGCGGATTTATCTTTGACACCGCGCTGGCTGCCTATCTGATTTCCAGCACCGATTCCGATTATTCGGCTGAAAAGCTTGCCATCCGTATGCTCGGGCGTGAACTCACCGGCGTGCAGGCGATCTATGAGCTCTATGCTCCGCTGAAGCAGAAGCTGAAGGACCTCTCCCTCGAGACACTTTATGAGACGGCGGAACTGCCCCTTTGCATCGTCCTGGCGGAGATGGAAACAGAAGGATTTTTGGTTGACAGGCAGGCTCTCTCCGATTTCGGCGAAAACCTCAACGGTGCCATCGAAGCGCTGCAGCAGTCGATCTGGGATCATGCTGGGGAACCGTTCAACATCAATTCTCCCAAACAGCTCGGTGAGATTCTTTTCGACAGGCTCTGCCTGCCGTACGGAAAGAAAACCAAAACCGGCTGGAGCACCAATGCGGATGTGCTGGAAAAGCTGCAGGGTTTCCATCCGATTATCGGCGAGGTTCTGGAATACCGCATGCTCACCAAACTGAAATCGACCTATGCCGACGGGCTTCTGAAGGTCATCTCTTCCGACGGGCGGATCCACACCAATTTCCAGATGACGGTGACGGCCACCGGCCGCCTCTCTTCTACGGAGCCGAATCTGCAGAATATCCCCGTACGGAAGCAGCTCGGGTCACAGATGCGAAGGATGTTCATCGCTCCGAAAGGGAGCGTGCTGGTTGACGCCGATTACAGCCAGATTGAGCTGCGCCTTCTTGCCCATATTTCAAAAGATCAGACCATGATAGATGCCTTTCTCAGCGGAGAAGATTTCCATGCGGTCACGGCTTCGAATGTTTTCCATGTTCCGTTGGAAGAAGTCACGCCCGCCATGCGCAGCAGTGCCAAAGCCGTCAATTTCGGCATCGTGTACGGGATCTCCGCCTTTTCCCTCGCACAGGATATCAATGTGATGCCCAGAGAGGCGCAGGCTTATATCGATGCGTATTTCCGGGAATATTCCGGTGTCCAGCAGTATATGACGGATGTTGTGGAAAAAGCGAAGTCTGACGGCTATGTTACAACCCTGTATGGTCGTCGCCGTGATATCCCGGAGCTGAAAAACTCCAAATACGCGGTGAGGCAGTTTGGTGAACGCGTCGCTCTGAATATGCCCATCCAGGGCACCGCGGCCGACATCATGAAGCTTGCCATGATCGACGCTTATCATGCACTGAAAGAAAGCGGCCTGAAGGCAAAGCTTGTCCTGCAGGTGCATGACGAACTGATTGTGGAATGCCCGGAAGAAGAAGCTGAACAGGTCAGTTCCATTCTGAAAAACAGCATGTCCGGCATCGCATCTCTCAGTGTGCCGCTGGTTGTGGATGTCCATGCGGGCAAGAGCTGGGCTGAGGCACACTGAAGATGACAATCCGTATAAGCCCCGCCGAAAAAGTCGATATTTCGCAGATTGCGGCGCTGGAACAGGCCTGTTTTTCTCTCCCGCATACAAAGGAACAGCTCCTCTCTGAACTCGAGAATGATGTATACGATCTCCTTGTCGCGAAAGACGGAGAGTCAGTGCTCGGCTATGCAGGCCTTTCCCATGTTCTGGATGAGGGCTATATCTCCAATGTGGCCGTAGCGGAGCATGCCAGGCGTAAAGGGATTGCCGATGCCTTGCTGGAAGCTCTTGATGCGCTTTCGGAAAAATACGGACTTGCTTTTATCAGCCTGGAAGTCCGTGAAAGCAATGAGCCCGCTGTCAGGCTCTATGAAAAGAACGGGTATCGGAAGACGGGGCTGATCCCCAATTACTATACCCTGCCGAAAGAAAGTGCCCTTGTTATGACCAAAACCTATCACCGGGAAAGGAATCTCTCTTGAAAATACTTGCATTTGAATCCACCTGTGACGAAACTGCTGTAGCCGTCGTGGAAGACGGCCGTCACGTTCTGTCAGATCAGATCTACTCCCAGGCAGACCTGCATGCCGTCTATGGCGGTGTAGTGCCGGAAATCGCATCCCGATGCCACGTTGAGGTGATTTCCATCCTTGCAGAACGCGCGCTGAAGGAGGCCGGCATCAGCCGGACGGAAATCGACGCCGTTGCGGTATCCTATGCGCCCGGCCTGATCGGGGCAGTGCTTGTCGGCGTCAATTTTGCAAAAGCCTGTGCCATGGCTCTCGGCGTTCCGCTGATTCCGGTTCATCATATCAGGGGGCATATGGCAGCCAATTACATCGCCTATCCCGAGCTGGAACCGCCGTTTCTCTGCCTTGCCATTTCCGGGGGCAATACACTGCTTGCCGATGTGCGTGATTATACCGACATGCGTATCCTCGGCCACACGAGGGACGATGCGGCAGGCGAGTGTTTTGATAAAACGGCCCGTGTCCTTGGCCTGCCGTATCCCGGCGGAAAACCGATTGACGAGCTCGCCCGGGGCGGAGACGACAAAAAGTACATCTTCCCTCAGGCGCATATCGAGGAGAATCCGTATGATATGAGCTTTTCCGGGCTGAAGACGGCAGTGATCAATCTGGTTCACCATGCGGAGCAGACCGGTGAGGAAATCGACCGCAGTGCTCTCGCAGCCTCCTTTACAAGAGCTGTCTCTGAAAGCCTTGTCCCGCGTGCCATGATGGCTGCGGAAGAGCTGGGTTATGATAAGCTCGTGATCGCGGGCGGTGTCGCGGCCAATTCTGTCATCCGGCGGGATTTTACGGAAGCGGCGGAAAAGCACCATCTTCAGCTTTTTATCCCTCCGCTCCGTCTCTGCGGGGACAATGCGGCGATGATCGGAGCTCAGGGCTATTATGAGTATCTCGCCGGTCATACAGCCGGTACGGATCTGAACGCCTACGCCTCGATGGACATTAACGGCTCGTTTTAGGGAGAAGCGTATGAAACAGGAAAATGTGCATCAGGGTCATCGGGAACGCCTGAGAAAGGAATTCATCAGCCTCGGTGCCGAGTCTTTCAGTGAAGTGCGTGCCCTGGAGCTTCTGCTGTTCTATGCCGTTTCCCGCAGAGATACGAACCCGCTTGCACACGCCCTGCTGGATCGCTTCGGTTCACTTGACGGTGTATTTGCCGCGTCGGTGGAAGATCTTTGCCAGGTGGACGGAGTCGGGGAGAGTACTGCCGTTCTGATCCGGCTAATACCGGAACTCTACCGAAAAAGTGAATCCGAGCGTACCCTGCGGGAAAGGAAGATCATTGACAGCACGGCAGCTGCAGCACAGCTCGCGAAAAGCTGTTTTGCAGGTGAGAGTTGTGAACGGTTTCTCCTTTTCTGTCTCGATGCGAAAAAATCTCTGAAGAAGCGGGAAGAAATCAGCCGTGGCGTTGTCAACAGCGTGAATGTTGATGTGCGCCGCACGGCAGAGCTTGCCCTGAAAAACGCCTCATCCGCCTGTATTGTTGCTCACAACCACCCGGATGGGGATGTTCTCCCTTCGCAGGAAGACCGGGAGGTAACGAAGCGCCTTGCTGAAGCACTCGGGGTGCTTGGCATCCCTCTGCTCGATCACATCATTGTGAGCGGGGAAGAGACGTTTTCTTTCCTGGATGCCGGCCTGATGGCATAAAAATCATTTTTCTGTTTTCGTTCTTTTCACTTGCTTTTGTCATTTCTTTCGGGTATAATGTTACTATACGTAGCGGTTTTGTAGTTATGTAACCTCAACCTGTAGTTATGTAACCTAATAACAGCATTTACCTGAAAAAGGAGGAATTTCGATGAAGCGGTTTTTATGCCTGTTGCTTGCGTTCCTTTTTGTAGCGGCAATCGGCAGCCAGGCTTTTGCGGATAATCCGTTTTTCTGCCGGATGTGCGGAAAGCAGATCCCGTCTGACAGCCTGTTCTGTTCCTATTGCGGAAAGCCGGTAGTATCTGTTGAAAATTCTGCTGCGGCAGCTGAACCCGCTCCGGTTCCCGAGGTAGTTGCTGCTGCGCCTGTCGTTGTTGCCCAGCCTGTCGCTGCGGATACCAAGCAGGCAGTTGTGCCCGGTCCTTTTAATACGACCTCTGTCGGGGGAGCTGTTGTCCGTCAGGTCGCGGTGACGAAGAGCCCGACAAGTGAAAATGTTCCTTACGGCGGAGCCTGCATGTTCATAGCACATGCAGTCAATGCAACGTCGATCACCTGGTATCTTGCCAGCTCGGATGCGAGCCTGATTATTCCCGCAAGTGAAGGCCCTGCCTATGTTCCCGGCCTTTCTGTATCCGGTGTGAACAATGACACGCTTTATCTCAGCGGCATTCCCGCGTCGATGAACGGCTGCCTGGTGCAGGCTTGCTTCACCGGTGAAGGCGGCCCCGTGTATACGGACATTGCCAGGATCTGGACGTACCAGCCCACTTATTCCTGCGCTTCTTCCCAGAAGGATGACTCGATCTGGACGCTGCTTGCGCAATGGGATCCCTGGTGGAACTGCTCTCCCTGCTATGATCCGTGGTGGGATTGCTCACCGTGCACGAATTGGTGGGACTGCTATGATCCCTCTCCCTCTTCCTGGTGGGATGTTCCCCTGAGCCCGACCGGAGGTTTACCCAATGCCCATGTGGAACATATTGCACATGTGTCTGGCGCTCCGGACGCGCCTCCTGCACCTCCGCCTCCCGGTGGGCCCGGACCAAAACCGTAAAAATTCGAACCCCGAACCGGAGAAATGAATCCGGTTCGGGGCGTTTCATTTGTAAAGAAAATCAGTCTTTCGGCCTGATATAGAAGTTCCCGCGCAGTTCAGTGGTGCGCATGGAGTTGATAAATGCTTCGGGATCAGCGATGCGCGCCGCGTTGATCGCAGCTCTTGCATCGGCACCGGAGACCACGGAATAGACCAGCTTCCGGTGTTGATGATCGTGTGAGCCCTCAGCATCCAGAATCGTTGCTCCGTGATGCGTCGCTTTCGCGATGGCGTCACAGACTTCCTGTGCGTTCATCGTAACGACCAGCAGCGTCTGCTGCTGATAGTTGCGGTAAAGGGTATGCAGCGTTTGGGTGGAGACAAATTGATAGATAATGGAGTAGAGAGCTTCTTCCCATCCGAAGAAAAAACCTGCAATACTTAGGATGACGGCGTTGAAAGCGAGGATCAGATTCCAGGTTTCCATCCCGTGCTTCTGGGCAAGGTAGATGGCAATAAAATCCGTCCCGCCGCTGGTGGCGTCTGCCAGCAGGCATAAGCTGATGGCTGTGCCTCCGAGAATACCGCCGAAAACAGAGATCAGAAGCGGGTCGTCGGTGATCAAATAGGCAGGAAGCAGGTCTGTTACCATGCCGCTGAGAAAAATCATCAGCAGGGAGAGCAGCGTAAACTTCTTTCCTATATAACAAAACCCGATATAGACGGGAAACGCATTCAGCAGCAGGTTAATAGGGGAGTAGGGCAGCTCAATGCCCAGATACTTCTCACTGAGCCGCTGGAACAGGACCGTAAGCCCGGTAACACCACCGGGGAAAAGATCTCCTGCCCGTACGAAAATTTTGATGTTCAGAGCAAAAAGGATTGCCGCAAATACGACAATCAGAAAACGTTTTCCGTCTTTTTTCCAATCGATAATCATTGCGAAACAGTTTCCTCTGAAATGAAAAACTGAGGCTCACGGGGAGCCTCAGCATCTATCAGCCATTCACCTTATCTTTGAATGCCTTGCCGGCTTTGAAAACCGGGACATCGCTTGCTGCGAATTCCATCGGCTCGCCCGTTGCGGGGTTACGTCCGGCCCGCACACCGCGGTGCTTCTTTTCAAAAGTGCCAAAGCCCAGCAGAGAGACATTCTCACCGGCAGCAACAGTATCAACGATCGTGGAGAAAACGCTTTCTACAGCAGCAGCTGCCTTAATGCCGGTCAGACCGGTTTCTTCAGCGACTTTCTTGATCAGCTGAGTTCTATTCATCGAAACTACTCCTTTCTTTCGTCATACAGCCGTACATTATAGCATACTTTACAGGCTTTGAAAACAACAAATTGGTTAAAAAAGGTGTAGCTTTTGTTAACACTTGTGTTGACGATTTGTGTTGACATACAGGCGTTTCTGGGGTAAAATAACACAGCCTTTGGAGATGCCCACGTAGCTCAGCAGGATAGAGCGATCGCCTCCTAAGCGATAGGTCGGAGGTTCGAATCCCCTCGTGGGTGCCAGGAATGCTGTAAAGCGATTTCGTTTTACAGCATATTCTTTGTTGCGTGTTTTTTGAACCTTCCGTTTCCGGAAGGAGAAAGTGTTTTTCAAAATGAAAGTCTGTCTTCTCAATGATTCTTTTCCGCCCGTTATCGACGGGGTTGTGAATGTAGTAATGAATTATGCCAATTACCTGAAGCAGGACCATGGCTGTGAGGTAATCGTCGGCACACCCTTTTACCCGGATGCAGACTACTCTGCCTATCCTTACCGGGTCGTGCCCTATCAGAGTTTTGACATCACGGCTGTTACAAGCGGGTATCGTGCCGGCAATCCTTTTGCGGAGAAGGCATTTACGGAATTGTCGGAATTTCTGCCTGATGTGATTCATTCCCACTGCCCTGCCTCTGCTACGGTAATTGCAAGGATTTTACGGGAAAAAACAGACGCTCCCGTAATCTTTACGTATCACACCAAATATGATATTGATATCCGCAGAAACGTTAAACTTCGTCTCGTAGCCGATGAGGGAATCCGGCTTATGGTGAGCAATATCGAAGCCTGTGATGATATCTGGGTCGTCAGCAAGGGTGCAGGGGAGAGCCTTCGGGCACTTGGCTTTGAGGGTGAATATCATGTGATGAACAACGGCGTTGATTTTGCAAAGGGGCGTGTGGCGGACGAGGCTGTTGCCGAAGTGACAGAGGGATACGATCTTCCCCAAGGAATACCGGTTCTGCTTTTTGTCGGTCGGATGATGACGTATAAAGGCCTCCCTCTGATTCTGGATGCCCTGAAACTTCTCTCCGAATCGGGGCAGGAATTCCGTATGGTGTTTGTCGGGAAGGGTCCGGATCAGAAACTGCTGGAAAAGAAAGCGGAAGAGCTTGGCCTTTCCGATCGGTGCATTTTCACCGGCCCGATCTATGACAGGGACAGGTTGCGCGCCTGGAACACCAGAGCGGACCTGTTTCTCTTTCCATCCACGTTTGATACCAACGGCCTTGTGGTGCGTGAAGCGGCAGCCTGCGGGCTTGCGAGTGTCCTGATCAGGGATTCCTGTGCAGCAGAAGGGATCGTGGACGGGCATAACGGCTTTATCATTGAGGAAACACCGGATTCTATGGCTGCACTCCTGCAGAAAGCATGCAAAGATCTCCCATTTCTGCACGAAGTCGGACAGAATGCCATGGATGAGATTTATCTTTCCTGGGAGGATTGTGTTTCCACCGCCTTTGAACGCTACCAGTTCGTTCTGGAAGAGAAACGGGCCGGAACCATTCCAAAGAAGAAAAAGCTGCCTGCGGATTACTTCGTTTCGATGACGGCACAACGTATGGCCGAACATGAAAAATTTCGCCGGATCGGCAAAGAACTGTTCCAGGACTTCCGTGAAACCGCTATCGGCATGATGGATAATATTCAGGAAGCCGAAGAGACGGCAGGACGTCTGTTTGAACTTTCTCCCGAGGAATTCACCAAAGAGTTTTATGAAATGTTCAAAAGATAGAAGAACGACAAGGAGCAAATAGAATGTCTGATTATATCATTGCTACCACTTCCACCGCAGATCTGCCGCGCGCCTGGCTCGACGAGCACAACGTTCCTTTCCTTTCTTATAATTTTACCATCAACGAAGCTCCTGCCGAGGATGACTGCCGTGAGGAAAACCGGAAAAAAATCTATGCCGGGATGCGAAAAGGGGATCTCCTCACCACCTCCATGATCAATGAGTTTTCCTATCTTGGTTTTTTCCGTCAGCTTCTGGAAACCGGAAAAAACATCCTGTTTCTGGACATGTCCGAAAAGATGTCAAAATCCTACCAGAACTGCATGCAGGCGGCGGAAGCAATCCGGGCAGAATACCCGGACAGGCAGCTCTATGTGATGGACACCCGCTGCATTTCCGGCGGTCTCGGGCTTCTTGTAATGGAATGTGTCTCCCGTATGGAGAATGGAGCCTCTTTTGAAGAAGTGATCGCCTGGGGGGAGGAAAACAAGCTCAAAATTGCACACCGATTCACGGTGGACGATCTGAATTATCTGAAGCGAGGCGGAAGGGTTTCCAACACTTCTGCACTGGTAGGTTCTCTGCTGAATATCAAGCCGGTTCTCTATGTGCCGGATGAGGGCACCCTGAACGTCGTGCAAAAGGCACGGGGGCGCAAAAAGGCATTGGAGGCTATCCTGGACGGTATTCTGCATGACCTCTCTGCAGTGGATACGGCCGGGCGAGAAATGATTATTCTGCATGCTGACTGCCTGCAGGATGCGGAACAGATTCGTGACGAGGTAAAAAAGGCCCATCCCGACTTTGGGGAAATCCGTATTTCCTCTCTCGGGGTTGTGATCGGTGCTCATTGCGGGCCCGGTCTGCTGGCTGTTTTCTATCTCTGCAACAGCCGCCAACCGGAATAAGACCGGGAACAAATTGTAAAATGCAAAAGAACACACTCGGCAGTCTTCTGCTTTTGTTGACGGCAATGATCTGGGGGACCTCGTTTGCCTTCCAGCGTGCCGGGATGGAGAGCATCGAGCCGATTACCTTTACGGCAGCCAGAATGAGCCTTGCCACTCTTGCGATCTGGTTGGTTTCATTTCTGCTCAGATGGCGGGAAAAGAAAAATCCTCCCACGCGTTCGAAAGAAGAGGAAAATCAGCGCCGGAAGGTTACTTTGGTCGGCGGGCTGTGTTGCGGCTTTTTTCTAACGGCTGCCAGCTTGTTTCAGCAAATCGGCATGACGACTACCACTGCCGGCAAGGCAGGGTTTATTACAGCACTTTATATGTTGCTTGTTCCGATTTTCAATTTTCTTCTTTTTCGTAAAAAGAATACACTGCTGGTTTGGATCGGCGTGCTGATCGGCGTTGCCGGGATGTACCTCCTCTGTGTGAAAGAAGGCTTTCGTCTCACACACGGAGATACCCTGGTCTGCATCTGTGCCTTTCTTTTTACCGGGCACATCCTCTGCGCCGACTATTTTACTCGGTACGGAGACCCTGTCAGAATAGCTGCAATCCAGTCTCTGATGGTGTTTCTGGTTTCAACGGTGCTTGCTTTTCTCACCGAAGAACCATCATGGGAGAAAATCGTTTCCGCTGCCGTTCCGATTCTCTATTGCGGAGTCGTCTCGGCAGGGGCAGGGTATACGCTGCAGCTGGTCGGGCAGAAATATACGGATCCTACGATTGCCTCTCTTTTGATGAGCCTCGAAGCCGTCTTTGCCGTGCTTGCCGGTGCAATCCTGCTGAAGGAACGGATGACAACCCGGGAAGCCGTCGGCTGCGTGATCATGTTTGCAGCCATCATTCTGGTTCAGCTTCCCGTGAAAGAATTGAGGAGAAACGCCAATGGATGATTATACGGAGCCCTGCTGCTGTTTTGATGCTTCCCAATATACGGGCACGCCGGACACGTCACACGTCGAGCATCCGCTGGATATTCCTGAAATCATCAAAGGCCTTGATGCGCGCAATAATTCCGGCCGGGAATCTGAAGCTGCCGCCTATCTGGAAAACTGGCTGGCTGAAGCCCGTATACGGAAGGACTGGCGGGCAGAGCTTTCCCTGAACAATGAACTGCTCGGGCAGTACCGGCGTTCGGGAGATGCGGAAAAAGGAATACGCACCGTAAACGAGGTTCTGATGCTTCTGAAAGCTCATTCCCTCGGCAGCACGGTGTCGGGTGCCACCATCCTTCTCAACGCCGCCACAACGCTGAAATGCTTTGGAAGAGCTGCAGAGTCCGTCCCGATTTTCCGGCACGTTGCAAGAGTCTATGCCGATCATCTGGATCCTCTGGACTATCGCTTTGCAGGTCTTTACAACAACATGGCATTATCCTTTGCCGATACAGGTGATTACCTTTCGGCGGAAAAGCACTTTACCATGGCTTCCGGCATTCTGGAAAAGTGCCCCGGCACCGAAAACGACAGGGCAGTGACCTTCTGCAATCTTGCAGAGCTCTATGATGCGCAGGATCCGGAAGATCCTCGTATCAGTGCCTGTATGGAAAAGGCATGGGACCTGCTCAATACGCCCGATCTCCCGAAAGACGGATATCACGCTTTTACCGCTTCCAAGTGTGTACCGACCTTTGACCGCCTCGGGTATTTTCTCTATGCCTCCGAACTGCAGAAACGGGCCGATGTTATTTATCAGCAGTCCTATCTGTAACACAACTCTATACCGCAACCAACAAAAGACTCACAAGCCGGAAAGCCTGTGAGTCTTTTCATAGGTTTTTTATTCTTTGAGGATCCATTCCAATCCTTTGGGGAGATATTCGTTCCAGAACGTCCAGTTGTGGACGCCCGGCCCTTCCTCAAAACGGTAATCGGCATTTTGGTTTTTCAGAAAATCCCGAAAGACATGATTTGTCCGTAACAGAGGGTCTTCCGTACCGCAGGCAAGGTAAATTTTCGGAATCGGGGTGCCTGATTCTTTTAATTTACGATATTGATATTCAGGATTTTTATCCGAATCAAGAAGCTTTTCCGGATCACCGAAAAGATCCCGTACCATCGCTGCCGGAAGCACACTTTCTCCTTCCGGCCCTTTTTCGGCAAGATCCCGGATCCGCAGGGCAGAGGACAGTGCAATGCACCCGCAGAACGTGTCTGGAAAAGCAAGGGCAAGATGCAATGCTCCGTATCCGCCCATCGAAAGCCCGGCAATCAGGGTATCCTCTCTTGCCGTACAGTATCCGAATGTTTTCCGGATATAGTCGGGAAATTCCTCTCCGACGAAAGAGGCATAATTCCCTCCCGGATACCCGCGATCCAGGTAAAACGAATTGCCGGTAGTCGGCATGAAAACTGCGAGGTTAAACTGGATTGCCATTTCCTGTGCCACACCGCCGTAAAGCCAGTCGGTATCCGTACCGGTCAGGCCGTGAAGCAGGATCAGGGTCTTTGCCGGACGGTCATAATACTGAAGGTCTTTTATTTCGGGTGTATACACATCATTCGGAAGCACAAAAGAAAAACCGGTATGCTGCATGATCGTGTCTGCATGAAATTCCATTCTTCCGCTTGCCATGGTTTCTTTCTCCTTTATTATAATTAATTAAATAGATGCTTTTGTTGTTCCGCCGTAAGCGAACTTTACCGGAAGGCTGATGCTGACCGGTGCAGGATTCTCCTTCGCGTTCAATATCAGGTCCACAGCCGTCTCTGCCATCAGAGAGATCGGCTGGACGATTGTGGAACAGGGGAGGGCACCTGTGTTGTAATCCGGTACGCCGTCATAGCCGATGATCTGTACGTTTTCGGGAACACGGATTCCTTTGCTCTCCAGAAAACTCCGTACCCGGACGGCAAGCCAGTCAGCTTTACAAAAAATACCGTCAAAATCCAGTTTCCCATTCCGGATGTATTCTTCCAGATAGCTGAATAACGGATCAGGGGAATCACCCTGGTGGAGGGAAATCCGTTGATATTCCACATCTGCTTTCCTGCAGATATTTTCAAAACCGGCTTCCCTCTTATCCGCCTCGCCGAGGATTTCCGACCCGGTGCCCAGAAACAGCATTTTTCTGCAGCCGAATTCGATCAGTTTTTCGGCAGCGAGTTCTCCGCCGTAAAAATTATCGGAAGATACACAGGGGATCCTCCCCGGAAGATGGCGGTCAATCGTTACAATCGGGGTGGAATCGTCAATTTCAGCCAGATTAGGATGATAGGTGAGCGCAATGACGCCATCCACCTTGTTCTGCTGCCCGAGAAGGAAACATTTTGTTTCCGCTTCCGGATCATAGTTCGTGATCATCAGCAGCGCCCGGTATTGATGCCGCATCAGGCATTCCGTCATCGCGTCTGCCAGAACGGCAAAAAACGGATGCATGAGAGACGGCATCAGCAATGCCACGCAATAGGTTCTGTTGGTTTTCAGCCCGCGTGCATAGTTGTTGACGTGGTACCCGAGCTTTTCAATGGCAGCTTCCACGCTTTTCTGATAGGCATCACCGACGGGAATATTATTGATTACTTTGGAAACCGTCCCGAGGGAAACACCTGCCTCTCTGGCGACGTCTTTCATCGTTGGCTTGCCGGATTTTTTCATGACAGATGACCATCCTTTCAAAGGATAATTTCATGAAACGTTTAATAATATTATAGTGAAATTTCATGAAGTTTCAAGGGATTTGAAATTGTGCAAATTCAACAATATTTGATGCTTGTTTTTGTGCGATATAAACAAAAGTCGGGCAAAGTGAAAAATTGAATTGACTTTCATTAATAGTTATGATACTTTCTTTTTAACAGCTGTGTAACGTTTCACGACGAGCTCCTGCGACCCTGATTCCAGTAGAGAAAGGCTCAGCGGAGGGCGCTGCATCGGCTCAAAAAATGAAAAAAGGATGGAAAAACACATGAAAAAAAGAGCAATCGCACTTCTCCTTACCCTCACGATGATTGCAGCTCTTGCATGCTGCAGCGGCAGTGCATTTGCTGCAAAGAAAGTGGAGCTGACCATTTTCAACTCCAAGATGGAAATTCAGAGCCAGATGGAAGAAATGGCAGAAGAGTATTCCGATACTCATGATGTCGAAGTTGAAGTCTACTACTCCAGCGATACCGTAGCAGCACACATGTCCACAAAGTACGCCTCCAATGACCCGTATGTTCTTTCCATGGTCGATGCGAAGGATATCTACTCTCTCGGACCTGATCACGCCATTGACCTCTCCGGCGAGCCCTGGGTGGCAGAGACCACTCAGGCTATCAGCGTAGGCGACAAAGTCTTCGGCTTCCCTGTCTGCGTAGAAGCCCGTGGTATTCTTTACAATGCTGATGCCATAGAAAAAGTGACCGGCGAAGCTTTTGATCCCGCAGCTGTCAGAACTACGGAAGATTTCCAGGCTATCGTTGACAAGCTGATTGCCGGCGGTATGGAAGCACCTACCGGTCTCCAGAAGGAAGACTGGTCCCTCGGTGCACACTTCCTGCAGGAGGTCTATGAGCTGCAGGATGATCCCGATGCATTCATCGCCGGAATCAAAGACGGTTCCGTCAAACTCGCTGAAGATCCTGTCTTCAATGCTCTGATGGATACTTTCGATGTCATGAAAGCAAACAACTGGATGAAGAGTGCTCCTCTCTCCGCTGTACGTGAGGACACTGAGATGATGCTTGCCGAAGGCGAAATCGCTTTCAAGTTCGGCGGCAACTGGGACTGGGCCAATATCAGCGCCTTTGATTACTCCGAGAATATGGGTATGATGCAGGTTCCCAGCGCACTTGACCAGTACAACAACAAGCTCGTCGGCGGCGGCTCCAAGTACTTCTTCATTGACAACACCGTTTCCGAAGAGCAGCAGCAGGCTGCAAAGGACTTCCTGAACTGGCTCGTCTTTGATGAAGCAGGACAGGAGTTCCTCGTCAACACCTGTGCTCTCGTTCCGGCTTTTGCCAACATCACGCTTCCGGTTTCCGATCCTCTCGGTGCATCCGTCAAGGCCTTTGCCGATGCTGATGCTCTGGTTGCAAACTACAACTATGCACCTGATGATCACTATGCAAAGTGCGGCATCTCCTTCCAGAAGTATCTTGCCGACCAGATCGACCGTGCAGCTCTCGCTCAGGAAATCACCGATTACTGGGCCACTGCCGAAGTCGGCGCCCACTAATCAATCTGTTTCAAAAACCGGGCATCGGTGCCTCTGATGCCCGGTTTTTTCCCATACGCTATGCTGAGAGCCACCTGCATCGCGTGAAAAGAAATCTATGTGGCAGAATGGAAGCGATTATTTGTGAAGCAAAATACGACCTCCTATAAGGTCAAGCAGTATCTGATGTTTGCCGGCCCGGGAACGGTTCTCTTTCTCGCTGTTGTGATTGTACCGTTCCTCTACGGTCTGTATCTGACTTTCACCAGTTGGGACGGCACCAGCCTCTCAAAGCCGTTTGTAGGCCTGCAGAACTTTGCCGATGCCTTTAAAGATACTACTTACTGGCAGGCAATGGGCCGCACCGTTATTTACTCGATTTTCGCAGTTATCCTGATCAATATTGTAGCCTTTGCCCTGGCCTATCTCGTGACCAGCGGCGTCAAGGGACAGAACTTCTTCCGTGCAGGCTTCTTCGTACCGAACCTGATCGGCGGTATCGTTCTCGGTTATGTCTGGCAGTTTGTGTTCAACCGTGCATTTGTTGCGATCGGAAATGCCATCTCCAACGGTACAACAGCCTCACTTCTTTCTACACCAAACGGTGCAATGTTCTGTCTGATTATAGTATCGGTCTGGCAGTATGCCGGTTATATGATGCTAATCTATGTGGCCGGCTTCATGAGTGTCTCCAAGGATGTTCAGGAAGCAGCCATGATCGACGGCTGCACCCCGTCCCAGGCTATGAAGAATGTCACGATTCCCCTGATGCGCTCCAGCTTTGTCCAGTGCATCTTTTTGAGCATCACACGCTGCTTCGTCGTGTACGATGTGAACCTCTCCCTTACCAAAGGTGAGCCGTTTGGATCTTCCGTCATGGCAGCTATGCACGTTTACAACCAGGCATTTACGTATAAGAACTACGGCCTAGGCCAGGCTGAAGCTGTTATTCTCTTCCTGGTTTGCGCCATCGTCGGCGTAACGCAGGTTATGGTCGGTAAGAGAGGAGAGGTGGAAGCATAATGACTGAAAACGAAAGAGCTGCAAGGCAGAAAAAAATCTCCCACGCTATCATGTGGATTGTGCTCCTCGTCCTGTTCATCTGCTTTATTTTCCCATTCTTCATGGTCGTGATCAACGTGTTTAAAACCAAGGGCGACATCGTAAAAAATCCTCTTTCTCTGGTCGGCGCCCACGGATTTACGCTGGCGAATTTCCCGGAAGCAATGAAGAAGATGAAGTTCTGGACGGTGTTCGGGAACTCTCTCATCATAACCTGCTGCGCCACGGTCCTGACGATTCTTGTCTCTTCCATGGCAAGCTTTGTTATCGTGCGTAACGGAAACTGGAAGTTCTGCACGTTCATCTTCTCTCTGATGATTGCATCAATGGTTATCCCGTTCCAGGTGCTGATGGTTCCCCTGGTGTCTGTCTACGGCGGTATCCTGAATGTGCTCAACCACAGGCTGACATTAATCCTGATGCACGTCGGATTCTCGGTGTCCATGGCTGTCTTTATGTTCCACGGTGCGATCAAAACCAATATCCCTGTGGCTCTGGAAGAAGCAGCCACGATCGATGGCTGTACCCGCTGGCAGACCTGGTGGAAGGTCGTCTTCCCCCTCCTCAAGCCAACGATTGCAACCGTCGGCATCATCAATGCCATGGCTTACTGGAATGACTACCTCCTCCCGAGCCTGGTATTGACCAAAAAGAACCTTTACACCATTCCCATTGCGACACAGGCTTTTTACGGCACCTACTCCACGGATATCGGCCTTGTGATGGCTGCACTCCTGCTGGCCATGCTGCCGATCCTGATCCTCTACGTCTTCCTGCAGCGCTACATTGTGGAAGGCGTTGCCTCTGGAGCAGTCAAGGGATAATTCCATATTATTTCGGAGAAACAATTCTGTTGCCCCACCCCGAAACTGGTGGGGCAACACTTCTCTGTTGCACTTTTTTGTAGTATAATACGTTGAAATTCGGAATAGGGGAGGTGAAAGGCAATAAGACGTTTTTTTGATATGGATGGCCCGATCATGAGCGGGCTTTCGGCTGCGGCGGATCTTCTGGTTCTGAATATACTGACGATTCTCTGCTCACTCCCGATTTTCACGATCGGGGCGGCCCTCACGGCTCTGGATGAAAGCTGTTTTCACATTATCCGGCAGGAGGGCAGTTCTGTTGTCAAAGGTTATTTTCGTTCCTTTCGGTCAAACTTCAAAAAAGGGTCACTCCTCGGCCTGATTTTCCTGGCTGCGGCGATCCTGCTTTATTTTGATTATCTGGCAGCACAGACCTATGCACCGCTGTTTCGTGTGGGCATTTTCGCCATTTCGATCCTTCTGCTTGCGGTTTTCGAATACGCGTTTGCTTTGCTCTCCCGCTATGAGAACAAACTTTCAGCAACGCTGAAAAACGCGGCCATGCTGTGTGTTGCCTATTTCCCGCGTACGCTGCTGATGCTGATGTTCACCATAGGATTCTGGCTTGCCTGCATTACATTTCTGAGAATCATGGGCCCCGTCCTGCTCTTGTTCGGCATCAGCCTGCCGAGTTATATCTGCTGCATGCTGCTTGGCGAAGTCTTTCGAAAACTGGAAGAAGACCAGGCAGAAAACAATACGCTTTCTTAAGAGGAACTCACGATGAATGATCTTGAAAAAATGGAAAACCGGCTGCAGGAGTGCTACGATGAACTGAAGTGGCTCTACTGCGAGCTTTATCATAATGACACGGCGGCATTCGAGTATTTCCTTGAAATGCTTCGCCGCAATTTTCAGGAGCGCCGGGAATCGCTGCGTGCGCTCGATGAAAAACGGCTTGAGGACCCCGACTGGTATTACAGCAATCAGCTGCTTGGTATGATGCTGTATGTGGACGCTTTTGCCGGCACCCTCAAAGGCGTGCAGGAAAAGCTGCCCTATCTGCAGGAGTGCGGGGTAAATTACCTGCATCTGATGCCGCTGCTCAAAACCGTGAAGGAGCGCAGCGACGGAGGATACGCCGTGGCGGATTTCCGCTGCGTTCAGCCCGAGCTCGGCACGATGGAGGATCTGGAGGAACTGTCCGATGTCTGCCATGAAAAGGGGATCAGCCTCTGCCTCGACTTTGTGATGAACCACACCAGTGAAGACCATGCATGGGCAAAAGCCGCCCGGGCTGGGGATGAGGCGGCAAGAAGCCGTTACTTCTTCTTTGACAACTGGGATGTTCCGAACCAGTATGAGCAGACGGTGCCCCAGGTCTTCCCGACCACGGCACCCGGCAACTTTACCTGGCTGGATGACTGCGGGAAGATCGTGATGACGTTTTTCTATCCCTACCAGTGGGATCTGAACTATGCCAACCCGATGGTCTTCAACGACATGACGGACAATCTGCTCTTCCTGGCAAACCGGGGGATGGATGTCATCCGGCTGGATGCGATCCCCTATATCTGGAAGCAGCTTGGCACGGACTGCCGCAATCTCCCGCAGGTTCATACGCTGGCGCGTATGATGAATCTTGCCTGCTATGTGGTCTGCCCCGGGGTGCTGCTCCTCGGCGAGGTCGTAATGGAGCCCCAGAAGGTGGCTCCCTACTTCGGCACGCCTGCCAAGCCGGAATGTCAGATGCTCTACAACGTGACGACTATGTGCACGACCTGGCATACCCTCGCCACCAGAGACGTCAGGCTTCTGAAGCGCCAGCTTGAACAGGTGTTCTCTCTTCCGGGCCACCATCTCTTCCAGAACTATCTCCGCTGCCATGATGATATCGGATGGGGGCTGGATTATCCCTGGCTGCTTCAGTTCGGCAATCAGGAAGTCCCCCATAAAAAATACCTGAATGACTGGTTTACGGGCAACTGGCAGGGAAGCCCCTCCCGCGGAGAATTGTACAACGATGATCCGCGCCTCGGCGATGCCCGTCTCTGCGGCACAACAGCTTCGCTCTGCGGCCTGGAAACGGCAGGCACACCGGAAGAGACGGAACTTGCCCTCCGCTGCGATCTGATGCTCCACGCCATGATGCTGACGCAGAGCGGCCTTCCTGTTTTATACAGCGGCGACGAGGTCGGCCAGCTCAATGACTATTCCTACCGCGATGATCCCGAAAAATGCGCCGACAGCCGCTATGTACACCGCGGCCACTTCCGCTGGGATCTGGCGGAACTTCGCAAAGATCCCGAAACGGTGCAGGGCAGGCTGTTTACAGCTCTCCGAAAGCTTGAAAATCTCCGGGCAAGCCACAGAGCATTCCGTGCCGATGCCGCTGCGGAGGTATTCGATACGGGTTCCGACCATGTTCTCGGCATCCGGCGCTGCTTTGACAGGGAGCTGATCACGGCAGTCTTCAACTTCTCCGAAAACCCGTGCGAGATTGCAAACCCGGCAAAGGGGAGCAACGACCTCCTCACGGGAGAGCCCTGCAACGAGGATGTCCTCTCCCTGCCAGGCTATGGCTTTTTATGGTGCATCGGCAGAATTGCCGCTTCATCGGAGGAAAGCAATGCCGAGTGAACTGCTGTCAAAGGCCCGCCGTTATGAGGAACAGGCGCGCAGGGAAGCAGAATCCGAGCTTCCCGCCTTCCATCTCACGGGCGGCAGCGGCTGGATCAACGATCCGAACGGTTTTGCCACCTACCGCGGGGAAGTGCATCTCTTTTTCCAGTATTACCCCTATGACGTCTGCTGGGGCCCGATGCACTGGGGCCATGCCAAAACGAAGGACTTTATCCATTGGGACTTTCTGCCTGCCGCCCTTGCACCGGACAGGGAATATGACAAAGACGGATGCTTTTCCGGCGGTGCCGTGGAAATGCCAGACGGCAGGCATCTGCTGCTCTATACAGGCGTCAGAAAAGATGTAAAAGAGAACGGCGGGATCAGGGAAGTCCAGACACAGTGCGCTGCCATCGGTGACGGGATTGATTATGAGAAGATTTCCGAAAACCCCGTCCTTACCGCAGCCGATCTTCCGGAAGGCGGCAGTGAGCACGATTTTCGTGACCCGAAGATCTGGATGGAAGACGGCATCTATTACGTCATAGCCGGCAACCGCAACAAATTCGGCAGGGGAGAGGTCCTGCTTTTTGCAAGCAGGGACGCGCTCCACTGGCAGAGGCTCGGAACAGTGCTGTCCTGCACGGAGGAAGGCGGGCCGATGTGGGAGTGCCCGGATCTCTTTGTGCTTGACGGTAAGGCCGTCCTTCTGCACAGCGCCCTTGAAATGCGACCTTCAGCCCCTGAATTTCACCCGGGCAACGGCACAGCCTGCCACATCGGGCAGCTTGACCGGGAGACCTGGCATTTCACGGAAGAGGCGCTGCAGACCGTCGACTACGGGCTGGACTTTTATGCGCCGCAGACGGTGCTTGCCCCTGATGGTCGGAGAATTATGATCGCCTGGATGCAGAACTGGGACAGTTCCCGTTTTACCCCGAAAAATCTGCACTTTTTCGGCCAGATGACTTTCCCGCGGGAACTGCACATCAGATACAACCGGCTTTGCCAGTGGCCTGTACGAGAAATCGAAGACTGCAGGTGCAATTCCGTTTTCCTAAAAGATCTTCCTGTAACAGAGGAAAAAAGCTTTCCGGAAATCCACGGCCGTGTGCTGGATCTCTTCCTTCACGTCCGTCCAGGAAAGGGGGAGCAGTATCGGCGCTTTACCGTAAAACTTGCCTGCGGAGGAGGTTTCTATACAGAGATCTCCTGCTTCCCGGAGCAAAGCATCATCAAAATCGACCGCACACAGAGCGGCTTTCCGCATGATATCGCCCATGTGCGGGAATTCCCCGTCACTTTTCGGGACAGCGAAATCAGCCTGCGCCTGCTGCTGGACCGCTACAGCTTCGAGCTCTTTGTAAACGGAGGGGAACAGGCGGCTTCAAGCACGCTCTATACCCCGCTCACCGCGGAGGAACTCCTCTTCTCCGCAGACGGGGAAGTGCTTCTCACCGCAGAAAAATATGATCTGATCATCACGGAAAGCGGGGATGTTCCATGACAGACTGGCTCAGGGATGCAATTTTTTACCAGATCTACCCGCAGTCCTTTTACGACAGCAATGCCGACGGGATCGGTGATTTCCGCGGCATCGAACAGAAGCTCCCGTATCTGGAGGAACTGGGCGTCAACGCCATCTGGATGAACCCCTGTTTTGACTCCTCCTTCTTCGATGCAGGCTACGATGTCCGGGACTATTTTTCTACTGCATCCCGCTACGGGAGCAATGAAGATCTGAAGCATCTCATCGATGCCGTGCACGAGCGTGGGATGCACATCCTTCTCGATCTGGTTCCCGGCCATACGGCGATCGACCATCCGTGGTTTCTCGAGTCCTGCAGGGACGAAAAGAATGCTTCGACCGACCGCTATATCTGGCGCACCGTCGGGCCCCGCTGGCAGTACTATCAGGGGATAGCAGGCTTTTTAAGCGGGATTTCGGAACGCCCGGGCATGGTAGCCTTCAACTGCTTCTCCACACAGCCGGCCCTGAACTACGGGTTCGGCAAGGTCACGGAGCCCTGGCAGTTTTCCTGCGATTCACCGGAAGCGGAACGGATGCGGCTTAAGATGCAGGAGATCATGGCTTTCTGGCTGGATCTCGGCTGTGACGGGTTCCGCGTCGATATGGCAGGCAGCCTCGTAAAGGAGGACGAAGGCCGTGCAGCGACCATTCGTCTCTGGAAAAAGGTGCGTGCCTTTCTGGAGGAACAGTATCCGGAGGCAGTGCTGGTGTCAGAATGGGGAATCCCTTCCCAGGCAATCGAGGCGGGTTTTCATATGGACTTCCTGCTGCACACCGGGCCGACGCATTATATGGACCTCTTTCGGGAAAACCCGTATTTCTCCCGCTCCGGGAGGAAGGATCTCGCGGAATTTACAGCCTATTACCGGGAGGCCTATGCCGAGACAGAGGGAAAGGGCCTGATCTGCATCCCCTCCGGAAACCATGATATGATCCGTATGCGGGAAACCCTGACGCCGGAAGAGGCCAGGCTTGCATTCACCTTCCTGCTGACGATGCCGGGATGCCCATTTATCTACTACGGGGATGAAATCGGCATGCGCTATGTCCACGGCCTGAAATCCAAAGAGGGCGGCTATGATCGCACGGGCTCGCGCACCCCGATGCAGTGGAACCGCCGCGTCAACACAGGTTTTTCCTCGGCTTCTCCGGAGAAGCTCTATCTCCCGGTTGACAGCGCTTCCGACCGGCCGACCGTTGAAAACCAGATGGCCGACGCTGATTCTCTCTTCTGCCATGTGCAGGAACTCATCTCCTTTCGGAAGCAGCACAGTGCTCTCCGGGGGGACGCGGGCTTTGCCTTCCTTTCCGACGGGACGGACGGGCCTCTTGCTTACGTGCGCTCTGACGGTGAGGAAACCCTTCTGATCGCTATCAACTCGTCCGACGCTTCACTTGAATATCGGATCCCGGTTGAGGCATCCACGTCGGAAATTCTGTTGTCTTATCACGGTGCAGAGTTCAGGGATGGTCAGCTGATCCTACCTTCCGGCAGCACCTGCATCCTTTCCATATCATCTATTAAACTGGAGGAGAACTCATGAAAAACAGCTTTGACGTAGTAGCTCTGGGGGAACTGCTGATTGATTTTACCGAAAATGGGATTTCCGATCAGGGCAATCCTCTGATGGAGGCCAATCCCGGCGGGGCGGTCTGCAACGTGCTGGCCATGCTCAACAAGCTGGGCAGGAAGACGGCGTTTGTCGGCAAGGTCGGGAAGGACATGTTTGGCGACCAGCTCTCCGCCTGCATGCGCGATGCGGGGATCTGCATGGACTACCTTCAGTTCGATGAAGAAGTCCACACCACACTCGCCTTCGTAAAGACCTTTCCCAACGGCGACAGGGACTTCTCTTTCTACCGAAACCCCGGTGCCGACATGATGCTGAAAGAGGAGGAGCTGCCTCTGGATGTGATTGCCAATGCGCGCATCTTCCACTTCGGCACGCTGTCGATGACGCATCCCGGCGTCCGCGCAGCCACGAAAAAGGCGATTGCAACAGCCAAGGAGGGCGGGGCAATTATTTCCTTTGACCCGAATCTCCGGCCTCCGCTCTGGTCCAGCCTGGATGACGCGCGGGAACAGATCTCCTGGGGGCTCAACCATTGTGATGTGCTGAAGATTGCGGACAATGAGATCGAGTTCATGACCGGTGAGACAGACTTTGACAAGGGCGCCGCCATTCTGCAGGAGAGATATCCCAACATCAAAATCCTCAACGTCACGGCCGGTGCCGACGGGAGCTACAACTATTTCGGCGCGGAAAAGGTGTTTGTGCCCTCCTTCCGTCTGGGCGGAACCATTGAGACGACAGGGGCAGGGGATACCTTCTGCGCCTGCGTGCTGAACTATGTGCTGGATCACGGGCTGGACAATCTCACGAAAGAACAGCGCACCGAAATGCTCCGCTTCGCTAATGCAGCAGCATACCTCGTTACCACAAAAAAAGGCGCCATCCGCTCCATGCCAGACCGCTCTGCAGTGGAAAAAATCCTCAAAGATACAAAATAACACCGATCTTCCCAAATACAAATGCTCCTGAACGATCATGTTCCTCCTATATTGCTCGCGACGGAGCGCCACAATAGGGTAAAATGTTTCCTTCGCGAGCATCACGACGCGCGAGAAACGTGCGACGTTCCTTGCCTCGCCCAGAACGCACCAACTGCGAAGATAAAAATCTCATTTCTCCCATAGTGCTCGCGACGGAGCACTACAATCGAAGTAGAAAGTTCCCTTCGCGAGCATTAGGGCTTGTTTGAAAAATAAAACTTGCACAACCAGATAAAATTATGTAAACTGAATACATGGGAACGAAACGGTATGAACTCACGGAAAGTGAGTGGCTTCGGATTAAGGACATGCTGCCGCCAGAACACCAGAAAGAAGGGAAACGCGGACGCCCGGCAAAATGTGATAACCGCAGTGCGATGAATGGGATACTGTGGATTGCCAGAGGAGGGGCCCCGTGGCGAGAACTTCCGGAGAGGTACGGTCCATGGCAGACAG
>JAFQZI010000081.1 GCA_017406005.1 Oscillospiraceae bacterium
GAAATCAACGCGGCCGGCAACAACATCGGCCAGGCCTTCTTCTCCCGTATGCGTAACTACCGTGACGACGAGTATGGCCCGCAGTCCTTCGAGAACCGTGCCCGCTTTGTCTCCGAGATCATCCAGGGCATCAAGAAAGAATGCGGGGAGGACTTTATTGTCCAGGTTCTGATCAACGTCATTGAAGAGAACGACGTGGACATGGGAGACAGCACCCTCTCCACCACCGTAGAAGAAAACTGCCAGATCTGCAAAATGCTGGAAGAAGCCGGCGCAAACAGCCTGCATCTCCGCCTCGGGCCTCTTGGCCGCCATATCTGCCAGTTTGCGTCCGAGCTCTACTTTACGGGCTACGGCATCGAAGGCACCACCGGCTACGGTACGCAGTTTGACTTCAGCCGTCACTGGCAGGGCAAGCTGGTTGCCAACCACTCCGGCTGCGGCCTGCTGCTCAACATCGTGCAGGAAGTCAAACAGGCTGTCAGCATCCCCTGCGGCGGCGTAACCTACATGGATCCCGCCCATGCTCCGAAGATGTTCGACGATGCCATTGCCGAAGGCAAGCTGGACTTCATGATGATGACGCGCTCCCTCTGCTGCGAGCCCGAGTATGTCAACAAGCTGCGCGAAGGCCGTATCGACGAGATCGCCCCCTGCACCCGCTGCCTGCACTGCCACTTTGACTATGACGAAGAGGGCAAGACCTATGAGCACTGCCGTGTCAATGCAACCACCCAGCGTGCCTATCGTGAGCTCATGCCTGAGGGCCCGGTTCCCCTCCCCGCAACGGGCGACAAGAAGGTCATGGTCGTCGGCGGCGGCCCGGCCGGCCTCGAAGCTGCCCGCATCGCGGCAGAACGCGGCTACGACGTGACCCTGTACGAAAAGAACGGCTATCTGGGCGGCCTGCTCCCGTTTGCTTCCGTCATCAAGGGGCCGCATGAGAATCTGGACGATTTCCTTGCCTACCTGAAACGGCAGCAGGAAGTAAAGGGAGTCAAGGTTGTCACCGGCCAGACGGTGGATCAGGACTTCATCAAAGCCGAGGCACCGGATGTGGTGATCCTTGCAGTCGGCGGTGTGCGTGATACTCTCGGCCTCGAGTCCACCGAAGGCACGAAAGTGATGCCGATCAGCGATGTTTACAACGCCAGCCGCGCCGGTCAGGAGGTCGTCATCGTTGGCGGTAACTGCCAGGCAGTGGATATGGCACAGTTCCTCAACGCCCACGGCAAGCATGTCACCATCGTGAGCCCGGAGGGCAAGGACAAGCTGGATAAGGGCCAGTCCTCCTGGGTGAAGACGTTTACCCTGCCGATGCTCTACACCCGCGGCACCCGCCTGTGGCCGAATGCCGAGATCGTCAAGGTCGGAGACGGAACCGTCACCATCCACGGCGAGACCGGCGTGGATATGACCATCGCGTGCGACACCGTCATTGAAGCAATGGATATGCTGCCCAATACCTCCCTCGCCGAAGGGCTGGACGGCATCGAGGTCTACTGCGTCGGTGACTGCGCAAAGCCGTGGAACATTGCAGAGGCAATCGCATCCGGCAACCTGACAGCAAGAAAGATCTGATCATAAACCTGTTTGCGGATACGGCAGAGCATCTCTGCCGTATCCTTTCCTGTTTTCATCAAGAATGGAGGATTACTTTCACATGACACGTAAAATACTATCTCTGCTTCTCAGCCTCTGCCTGATGCTGTCCCTCGCATCTTTCAGCTTCGCAGAGGGCGCCTTCACTCCGGGCGAGTATGAGGCTACTTCTCAGGGCTTTGGCGGAGCTGTTGCGGTGAAGCTCACCGTGGACGGCGAAAAGGTCACAGCTGCAGAAGTCAGCGGCCCGAATGAGACGCCGGCCATTGGTGGCCAGGCCCTTGAGCAGTTTAAAACTCGCCTCATCGGCATCACCTCGGCTGACGAAGTGGATGCGGTTTCCGGGGCAACCTTTACCTCCACCGGCGTCAAGATGGCTGTGGCAGACTGCCTGGCTCAGGCGCAGGGGAGCGCTGTCGATGAGGCAGCACCTCTGACCGACGGCACCTATTCCGGCGAGGGCTTCGGCTTTAATCTGACTATCCGCGTCCCCATTACGGTAGAAGTGCAGGACGGCAAGCTTGCCGCCGTCACCGTCGGGGAGAACGGAGAGACCAACGGCTTCATCCAGACGGTGGTCAACACCTTTATCCCGCGCGTGATCGAAAGCCAGAGCCTGGCTGTTGACGCCATCACCGGCGCGACTGCGACTTCGAACGGCATCCGCCAGGGGATCGTCAATGCCCTGACCGACGCCGGGATGGACCTCTCCGGGATGTACACCCCGATCCCGAAGGTAAATGCCGCCGAATCCTATGAGACCGACATCCTGGTCGTCGGTATGGGTTCTTCCGGCACCACAGCCGCTCTTGCAGCGGCGGAATCCGGCGTTTCGGTGCTTGCCATCGACAAGGCGGCGAAGTGGGGCGGCACCGGCGCAACGACTTCCGGCCCGGCCAACGTCAATGCCCCGAGCCAGGTGGCAGCCGAGATCGTTGACTGGAAAGACCCGATCCAGGGCACCCACACCAAAGCCCCCGGCGAAAAGCTGGTGGATGCCGATGCCCTCTATGAGACCTGGTGTGACTATACCACCATCGACGGCGTGCAGGGCGCAAAGCCGGAACTGATCTCCAAGGTCGTCTATGAATCCGGCGAGACGTGCGACTGGCTCGAGAGCTACGGCTTCGCCTTTGGCCCGGCAGTCGGCTTTGTCGGCGGCAAATGGGCTATCTTCTCCTCTTATATCGGCAACAAGGCCCTGACGGAAGACTACTTTGCCTCCGCCTATGCAAAGTATGTGGAGATGGGCGGCAAGTACATGCTCGAAACCGAAGCGACCGACCTGATCTTTGAAGACGGCAAATGCGTCGGTGTCAAGGCTGTCAAGGCCGACGGAACCGATGTCACCATCCATGCCAAGGCGGTTCTCTGCTGCTCTGGCGGCTATGCGGGCAGCGAGGAACTCCAGCGGAAGTTCACCGGCGATGCCTACAAGCTCTACGGCATGTACACCAACGACGGCAAGATGATCGCCTCCGCCGTGGCAAACGGCGCCGCCACCTACAGCATCGGCATTTACCCGATGTCCCACTTTGTGGCTCCCAGCCAAATCACCACGAAGTTCTCCTTCGCCGACAATGACATTCCTTACGGCCTCATCTGCACGGCCGAGGGCATGGCCGTCAACCGCGAGGGCAACCGCTTCATCGATGAGTCCAGCATCTCCATGGAAGCCTTCTACCAGGGCAGCAAATTCTTCTACGTCTATTCCGCCGACCAGATTGACGTGCTCCGTGAGAAGGGCCTGAGTGCCAACGCCTCGGGCAGATACCTCTCCCAGGGCGGTATCGTGGCGGATACGCCTCTCACCAACATCGATGCCGTGATCGACAACGGTGTTAGGGAAGGCTTCATCTACAAGGCTGCCACGCTGGATGAGCTGGCTTCTCAGCTCGGCGTTCCGGCCGAGAACCTGAAGGCCTCCGTCGCCGGCTACAATCCGGAAGGGGATGCCTTCGGCAAGGATCCCGCCAAGTTCGAGCGCCTCGGCAGAGTGTCCGAAGATGCCGCCTACTATGTGGCCTTCACCGGCTGCCCGTATATCTACAGCACCTGCGGCGGCCTGGATGTCAACGAGAACTTCCAGGTGCTCGATACCAACGGCGAGATAATCCCCGGCCTGTTCGCCTGCGGCACCGACAGCATGGGCGTCCTCTTCAACGAGAACAAGGCCTACACCAACTACGGCGGCTGCGCCCAGGGCTACTGCTTCGTCTCCGGCCGTGATGCGGGCACCTTCGCCGCACAGCAGATCCTCGCCGGCTGATCCCATCGCGAATCGTCTCAGATTTCCACCCTTCTATGCTCGCAAGCAAATACGCAGTCCTAAATATACCTTATATAACCTTCCCCTCATGGGGAAGGGGGACCGCGTAAGCGGTGGATGAGGTGTTTCAGAAGTGATGGACCAATTCATTTTGCGGATGGCGTTTGCCATCCGCTTTTTCTGCCCCTGATTGACAAAGCCTGCCCGATTCGATAGAATAACCGGAGAGAAAAAAGATCCTGTGAGGAGGGAGAATCATGCTGATTCTTGTTTGCAACGTCGGCAGCACCTCGCTCAAATACAAGTTGTTCAATATGCCGGACGAGACCATTCTCGTCGAGGCAAAAACCGAACGGGTCGGCCGTACAGACGCGATTTTCACCTACCGAAACCACTGCAGCGGTTATTCCGAAAAGCTTGAAAACCTGGCCATTCCGGACTATGCCGCCGGCATCCGGCTTTTTCTCGGCTATCTGCTCGGCGAAGAGAGCGGGTACTGCAGAGAGATCACGGAGCTTGAGGCCATCGGCTTCAAAACCGTCCTTGCAAAAGACTATTACGGCGTGCATGAGCTGACCGAAGAAGTCCTTCAGGCAATGGAGGCTTATAACGAAGTGGCTCCTGCGCACAACCCGCCGTATATTCAGGCCATCCGCGTCTTCCGGGAGATCCTGCCAGACCGGCTGATGGTCGGTTGCTTTGAAACGGCTTTCCATCAGACCATTCCGCTCTCCCGCAGGCTCTATGCCGTCCCGTACGAATGGTATGAGCAATACGGCATCCAGCGCTTCGGCTATCACGGGGCCAGCCACGGGTATATCGCCCGGCAGATCGCCGCAAAGGCGGGGGAGACGTACAAACTCATCTCCTGCCATCTGGGCGGCAGCGGGTCCCTCTGTGCCATCGAAAATGGGAAGTCCGTCGACACCTCTTTCGGCTTCTCCCTCCAGACGGGCATTCCCCACGCCAACCGCAGCGGTGACCTGGACGCCTACATCATCCCCTTCCTCCTCAGCCGCGGCATGCCGATGGACGAGATCCTCCGCGGGATCGACAAAAACGGCGGTCTCCTGGGGATTTCCGGTGTCAGCAACGACCTGCGTGACATTCAGGCAGCAGCCGACCGGGGCAATGAAAGAGCCGCCCTGGCGATCGACGCCTACTGCGGCGCAATTGTGAAATACATCGGCGCCTTTTATGCGGAGCTCGGCGGCCTGGATTATCTTGTGTTCACCGGCGGCATCGGGGAGAATTCCGCCCCCGTCCGTGAAAAAGTCTGTTCCGCCCTTGCGCACCTGGGCATTGCGTTTGACCCCGCACGCAACGCCTCCGCCCGCGGCGAAGCCCTTCTCTCCGCTGGGGATTCCCGCGTAAAGGTCTATGTGATCCCGACCAATGAGGAAGTCGGCATCGCGCAGACGATTTATGAGAGGAGCAAACCATGAAAATCCTGATCACAGCCTTTGAGCCCTTCGGCGGCGAGCCCGTCAACCCCGCGCAGGAAGCCGTCGCCCTGGTGCCGGATGAAATTGCCGGGGCACAGATCGTAAAGTACACGGTGCCGGTGGTCTTCGGCATGGCTATTGAAACCGTCTGCACCGCCATTGACCGGGAAGAGCCGGACGCGGTGCTCTGCATCGGCCAGGCAGGCGGCCGGTTCCATCTGACGCCGGAGCGTGTCGCCATCAACATCGATGATGCCCGGATCCCGGACAACGAGGGCAACCAGCCCGTCGATCAGCCGATTGCCTCTGATGGGGCTTCCGCGTATTTTGCAACCCTCCCGATCAAAGCCATGGTCGAGGCCATTCAGAGAGCGGGCGTCCCGGCAAGCATTTCCAACACCGCCGGAACCTATGTCTGCAACCACCTGATGTACGGGGTCCTGCATCACCTCGCCCGCTTCCGCCCGGAGGTGCCCGGCGGGTTTATGCACGTGCCCTACCTGCACGAGCAGGTGAAGGACAAGCCCAACACCCCGAGCCTTTCGGTCTCCGAGATCGCCGCCGGCATCGAAGCCGCACTGGAAGCGATTATCGCAAACGGATAATCTGGGCTCTCCTTTACAACAGAGTTCGTGAGAAATGCAAAACGCCGGCAGCCGCCGGCGTTTGTCGTTTTCGGTTGTGTTATGCGTCTATCCCGAAGAACGCGACTTTCCACCCATCCGGGCTGTTGGATTCTTTGATGAACTCCATGCACAGATAGATAAAGCTGTCCTTTGTCTGCGGGTTTACGAATTCCGCCTCTATCGTCCTTGTGGTGCCGATTTCTTCCTTGTTTGCAACATGTTCCAGGCCTTTGAGGCGGAAATTTGACGCCTGCCTTGCGTAAAAGAGATCCCTGGGATAAGAATAGGGATCTGTGAGCATCCCAGCAATCACATCCGGTCTGCCTGCAAAATAGGCATCCGCAAATTTGTTGGCAAGCGCTTCCAGCGTTGCCCTGTCGCCGTTCTCTTCCCCGGCTCTCCGTTCCTCCGTAACGGCATTCAGCTGCTCTTCCGCGCCGGGCGCCATCATCGTGATCCGTACGTGGCTGTAATTGAGAGCGCCGACCACTTTTTTCAGCGAAGCACCGAGCATCGCGCCTTCCCCGTTGATCCAGCAGACGCCCGCTTCATCCTCCATCGGATTCTCACCGTACTGCGCTTTCAGCTTGGCAAGCAGATCTTCATAGATCTCCGCTGCATTTTCTGCATGGATCCAGAACTCCGCCAGATAAAGCCGGGCAGCCCGGCTCTCTTTGTGCTGGCTGATCTCAAAGTCCGGTTCAACAAAAATATGCATCATGCACTGGTCGACATGATATCCGAACAGTTCCAGATCGGTATGATCAAAAAAGATGCTCCCGCCGCAATTCTTTTCACTGGTAGAAACATAAGCGGAATCGTTTCGGTAAATATTCCAGTGGGGAGAAATGCTTGCTCCCAGACCAATCATATCGGTCTTGCTGCCTAAATCAGTAGGCAGTCCGTTTTCCTCAGCCGCACGGATAAGCGCCTCATAATCGCAATACCATTCAAACCCGGGCAGAAGGATCTCCGCATCCGTGTTTGCCTCCGGCAGAGGTACTTCTTTCGCCAGCGCTGCAGAACACGGCAGCAAAAAGCATACGCAAAGCATCGCAATAATCAGTTTTTTCATCATCGTGTTTCTTCCTCCTGTTTTACTGTCACAATACTATCACACCCGGAACCGAAAAACAATCAAAAGTCCTGCGCTTCTCTACCACGGGGTTGTCACATGCCGCAGAGTTCTGCTATAATGCATCCAGCAATCTGCAAAGGAGACAGAGAACATGACTTTTGAAAACCCGACCTGGACAAGAGAGCCCGCTGACTTCCTGATCCGGCCGGACCGCATCGAAATCACAACCGCCCCGCATACCGACCTCTGGCAGCGCACCTATTACCATTTCCGTAACGACAATGCGCCGGTGCTTCAGATGGAGACGGACGAGAAGTCCTTCTCCTTCATCGTGAAAACGGATTTCACCGGGAGCCATCACCGTTTCGACCAGTGCGGCATCGTGATGTATCTGGATTCCGAAAACTGGCTGAAAGGCTCCGTCGAGTACGAGAATGAAACCTTCCAGCATCTCGGCTCCGTGGTGACCAATCATGGCTATTCCGATTGGGCCACCACTGCCATCCCGGCGGACGTAAAGGTAATGTGGTACCGGTTCAGCCGGCGGGAAGACGATTACTGCATCGAATGTTCCCCTGACGGCGAGGCCTTCACCCAGATGCGTGTCTGCCACATGTGGGAAGGCGCAGGCCGGATCCGCTTCGGCATCTATGCCTGCAGCCCGGAGGATTCCGGCTTCAAAGCCGTCTTTACGGATATGAAAGTGACCGACTGTGCCTGGAAGGCCCATGACGGCCAGCAGCCGGATTAACGAGAGGCGCACTGCAATGCTGACGATTCCGGATTACATAGCCGAACAGGACCCTGCCATTCAGCCCCGGCTGAACACCATTTACGATACCATCTGCGCAGCAATCCCGGATGCCGAGGAGCGTCTCTCCTGGGGGATGCCAACTTTCTGGAAAGGCCGGAATATCATCCATTTCGCAACAGCAAAAAAGCATATCGGCCTGTATCCCGGGCCGGATGCCGTGGAGGCCTTCGCGGAGAGTCTGGCGGAGTACAAAACCAGCAAAGGGGCAATTCAGCTGCCCAACAACAGGGACCTTCCACTCCAGCTGATAGCGGATATCGCCCGCTGGAGCTATGAGACGAATAAAAAATAGCGGACAGGCAGAGATCGTCCTCTGCCGGATATGACGCAAAAGCCGGGCGGTTTTTATTAATCGCCCGGTATTTTTAGTTTGCTTTCGAGAAGGGCAGCGGAGAGGGGATATATTAACGATACCGGAATCAGTCACGAAGTTTTTGCACCCTGAACCGTGATGAGAGCCGACCCGGAATCGGCAGAGCCTGCATTGTTGCTGAAACGGCAGTAGACGCGCCATCCGTTCAATGCTGCAGGGATGCTGTCAAGGGTCATGTCTTTTGCATAACCGTTTATAATCTTTAGTGTTGGAAATTCCTTCTCTGCATCTGCATAGGTTAGATCCCGATAGCCGTCTGGGCTTATGAAATGCCATTCAGCCAGATCGGCATTTTCATATCTTGTGACAAACTGGCACTTGCCATTGATAGGAACCGTCTCATCAGTTGGGTTCTTGGTGATCTTTGGCAGGTTTGCCGACATGGCAGCCGGAGCCAGAGGTAAGCCAGAGCATACTCCAGTCCAGTTTTGCCATCCTTTTTCCCATTTTATAATGAGTGTGCTTCTTTCCGTCCCGGCAATGTAGTTATCCACTAAAGCTAAATACTCAGCTTCTGAAATGGGCTGCCTGTCTTTATCGTTATATTTTACGACAGGGATATCATAGTCTGGACCTTCATAATCAACTGTTTTGGTCCCTAAATAGGTGTTTTCGAAAGAACCGTTGACAAAGCATAGCACAGAAACAGAATAATACTGATGGTGTGCTCCGTCCTGCATATACCCATTGTCGATGTAGTAATACAGGTTCGAAGTGCGATCATAGTAACAGTCCAGTTCTGTTTGGTTAATATTATACTCCAATACATAGATCTGGTCGTCATTCATACAAGAAGTAACGCCGTTATAGGATGCATTGACTTCATAAAAATGAGACTCTGTAAACCCGGCGCTGCCGGTGATCGCATCGGCAATCACTTCCAGCCTTCCGTTGTGATCGAGATCTGTAAAAGCATAATACCAGGAAGTAGGATATTCCTTTTCATAGCTCCATTTATCCCGGTGTTGCATAAGCAGCTGATACTGCTGCTCTGCATTCGGCACATCCGGCAGCACGGGAGAAGTTGTTTCCTCAGCCATGCATATTCCGAAGGGGAGCAGAAAACAGATGAAAAGAATTGCAGCAAGAAGTTTTTTCATTGCTTTACCTCCTGTAAAAAACCACTGAAAAGAAAACTGAAAAGAAAATAGCTATCAACATAAGAATATCACACAAGACTACGCACTTCAATTGCAGATATCATAAAAGGGCAGGGTGTTACGCTCTGCATTCATGTTATTTGTCGTGAGATTCCCTCCGTCTGCTCTCATCATTGCCCGGTGCGTTTCGCCAGTAATTCCAGACTGCGGTGGTATTCGACCTCCGAAATAGCGTGATGCAGGAACATCGTTTTCAGCATTTCTTTCTGTAAGGCAAAGAGGTCACGGTTGTTCTGAACTACGTTTTTCCGTGCTTTCGCATCGGCAATGATGTTCATTCCGTGCACTCTCCTTTGTCATATTCTTCTTCAAACATCCTGAGCTCTTCCTCAAAAACCCGGTTGAGGAAGGGCTCTTCTTTTTTGCCCGGGAAGTCCTCTTCCTCCGCAATCCCAGTGACGATCCCTACGATGCGCACGTTCTTGTCCTCGTAGTTCACGAACGGTCGCTCGGGGTTGACGGAATAGAGCGTTCCGTCCGGCGCCATGCGCTTGACGATCATTTCGTCTGTCGTGGAGCACACAACATCCTGCTTCGGGTAAGCGCTTTCCACCCAGCGGAAGAACAAAAGCATCTGTGCATTCTTACGCACGGATGCTTTGGTCAGAGAAAAGATTTCAGTTACGCAAGGGTATCTGCGGATTTCTCCGGCATCATTCGCGGTGCATGGGAACCTGCTCTGCGTTCATTATCTTCAGATTCTCATGGACGCCTCTGTCGTCTGCGCGGCCGATCATGGCGTCCCGGTCCTTCTTCAGCTCGTTGAGCGATTTCTGTCTCGACGGGCCGCTGACGCACCCGCCCTCGCAGATCATGCCCTCCATGAAGTTTTCGGGGAGCTTCCCGAGCTTCATCAGCGTGAGGGCGTTTTTGCATTCCAGGGCGCCGTTGCAGACCTTGACAGCGAGTTCGGAGGCATCGATCCCCTGTTCCTTCAGGCACTGCAGGACGGCAGCGGTAACGCCTGCGCTGTTCCCGAAGCGTTTTCCATAAACGGAGCCCTGCTGTGAATAGCTCTCTGCGGACTCGAGCTCGATGTCCTTGCCGCGGAGCATCTCTACCGCCTCGTCAAAGGTGAGCACATAGTCTGCATTGTTGCGGATGCTGCTGTCCATGATTTCACTCTTTTTGGCCTGGCAGGGCCCGATGAAGACTGTGACGGCGTCGGGCTCCTGCTCCTTGATCAGGCGGGAGACGGCGCACATCGGGCTCACCGTGGTAGAGATGTTTCCGCTCAGCGTCGGGAAGTGCTTGCGGATCATGTGGACAAAGGCCGGGCAGCAGGAGGTGGTCTTCTTCTCACCGTGCTCGAAAGCTTCCGCCCATTCGTCCGCTTCTGCCGCGGCGGTCAGATCTCCGCCGAGGGAGACTTCGATCATATCGGCAAATCCTGCCTTCTTCAGGGCGTTGCGCCAGGAGTCCGGTGTGATGTCGGGGCCGAACTGGCCTTCCACTGCGGGGGCGACCATGGCATAGACCTTGTGCCCGTCCAGGATGCTGTTGATAACGTCCACGAGGAAGGCCTTGGCACCCAGAGCCCCGAAAGGACAGGCGTGGATACAGTGGCCGCACTGGATGCACTTGGATTCATCGATCTGGCAGAGTCCAGTCTCTTCATCCATCGTGATGGCTCCCACCGGGCAGGCCTGCTTACAGGGGCGCACCTGATGCACGATCACCTGATAGGGGCAGTTCTTTGCGCACATGCCGCATTCCCGGCACTTCTGCGGGTCGATATGGGCACGAATCTTGTTGTGATCCCGCACGATGGAGACTGCTCCGAAACGGCAGTTTTCATAGCAGGCATGGCCGAGACAGCCGTGGCAGTTGTCCGTCACGGAATAGGCCGA
Source organism: Oscillospiraceae bacterium (assembly GCA_017406005.1). Lineage (GTDB taxonomy): Bacteria > Bacillota > Clostridia > Oscillospirales > Oscillospiraceae > Limivicinus. Next base: position 11,218 of record JAFQZI010000081.1, read on the forward strand.
GATCGCGCAGTCGTCACAGGCTGCGGGGATCACCTGGACGATGTTGTTCGTGTCGTTCTTCCCCGGGCACTGTCCCTGGGCCAGACGCACGCGCTGCCGGATGATCTCGCGCTCACGGTAGATGCAGCAGCGGAACTGGGGCAGGGGCCCCGGGATGATCGTCTCCGGAAGAAACTCCTTTTTGCTTTCCAGCTCTCCGTTCCAGGCGAGCCTTGAAACCTCACGGAAGATGCGTTTGGTGATATCACTGGTGGTTCTGTCGTTGGTAACCATTTGTCCTCCCTTTTTCTGTTCAGAGGTACAGCCGCCGGACCGCTGTTCGACAGGGGCGATTCTCTGACATAAGTTGATGTTTTTTTCATTATAACCTATGCCTGTTTTCGCGTCAAGCGATTTGAAAACCGTAAAACCGGTACATTATTATAATAAGGTTGAATTTTCCCCTTGTGGTTTTCTGTGAAATAGTTTATAATGCTTCGATGCCTATTGGCAAATCAGAGAACCGGAAAGGAGCCATCCTTCTATGATAAAAATAGAAAACAACATCGGGAAAATCAACATCACGGATGAAGTTTTCACCAATCTGGCCGGAGAGGCGGCTACCAGCTGCTTCGGAGTCAAGGGTATGGTTGCCTGTGCAAAAGAAGGCGGTCCCTGGCAGCTGCTGCGCAGAGAATCCATGAGCAAGGGTGTGCGCGTCCACAATGAGGAGGACGGATCTGTTTCCCTTGAGCTGCACATCGGGGTTGACTACGGTGTGCCTATTGCCACGGTGGTCGGCAGCATCATCAACGAGGTGAGCTACAAGCTCGAAAAGTCCACGGGGATTCCGCTGAAGACGATTGACGTCTATGTGGATGCAATTATAGCCTAAGGAGATTCAATGTCTTGAGAGATTTTATCGATGCCGCTGCTTTTAAAGAGATGATTCTCTGTGCCGAAGCAGCCCTTCATTCGAATATTCAGCAGATCAACGAGCTGAACGTCTTCCCTGTGCCGGACGGTGATACCGGCACAAATATGTATCTGACAATGCAGAATGCTTCCACCGAGCTGCGCAAGCGCAGCTTTGACTCCATTTCCGCTGCGGCGGACTGTGTGGCAAGCGCACTGCTGAGGGGTGCAAGAGGGAACTCCGGCGTTATCCTTTCTCTGCTGTTCCGCGGTATTTCCAAGCGCTTCAAGGGGCTGGAAACGGCCGGAACGGTGGAGTTCGCGGGTGCACTCAATGACGGGGTTGATGCCGCTTACAAAGCGGTCATGAAGCCCGCGGAAGGGACGATCCTGACGGTCTCCCGTATGGCTTCAAAGGCGGCGGAAGATGCCGCTGCGCTCGGAGCGGATCTTGAGGGCGTTTTCATCTGTGCGATTAAGGCCGCGCGTATGGCTCTTGCCGACACGGTGAACCTCAACCCGGTGCTGAAAAAAGCCGGCGTGGTGGACGCCGGCGGTAAAGGCTATCTGGTGATTCTGGAAGCCATGCTCGCCTCCCTGAAGGGAGAGGTGCTCTCAACTGCGGAGGGCGGCGTACCGTTGCCGGAAGAGGACGATAACGTGTTTTCAGGCTTTGAAACAGAGGAGATCACCTTCGCCTTTGACACGATATATATCGTGCGGAAGACGGATCCGTATGTCAATCTGGATGCTCTGCGGGATTATCTCGGCTCCATCGGCGATTCACTGGTCATCAGCGAGGGCGATGAAGAATTCAAAGTGCATGTGCACACGAATATCCCCGGTGCCGCGCTGACGGAATCGCAGAAATACGGCACGCTGGAACTGGCGAAGATCGAGAACATGCGCACCCAGCATGAGGATGTCGCCGCCGGGCGCAAAGCGCGCGTTGCCGATGACGCTGAGACTGTTGATGTGACCAGAAAAGACGGAACCAACGAGATCGCCGCTCCGGAAAAGGAATACGGAGCTGTGGCTGTCTGTGCCGGAAAAGGGATGGAAAACATGTTCCGCGAGCTTGGCGTTGACGGTGTCGTTACCGGCGGGCAGACGATGAATCCCTCTACCGACGATATTCTGCATGAAATCAATCGCACCCCGGCTTCCACGGTTTTTGTCCTGCCGAACAACAAGAATATTATCATGGCGGCGGAACAGTGCGTCCCGCTCACGGAGAAGCAGGTCGTCGTGATCCCGACGAAGACGGTGCCGCAGGGGATCACCGCCATGCTCAATTTCAACCCGGACAATGAAACGGCGGAAGCCGTCACCGAAGAGATGAAGGAAGCCATCGGAAATGTCCACACCGCGATGGTGACGTATGCCGCCCGCGACAGCGATTTTGACGGGCACACCATTCACGCCGGCGAGTACCTCGCCCTTCTGGATGGCGCGCTTCTTGGCAGCTACACCAACATCCCGACGCTCTTCAAGGAGCTGAGCTGGGCGCTGAATGACTTTTCTCCCGAGTTTATCACCATATACTACGGAGAAGATGTACAGGAGGATGACGCCAATTCTGCCAGTGAGGTCCTGTCCGGAAACTTCCCGGATGCCGAGATCACTGTTTACGACGGCGGGCAGCCGGTGTACTACTATATGATTTCGGTCGAGTAAAAAAGAATATGACAAAAAAGCAGAGGGAGAGCCGAAAAGCTCTCCCTTGGTTGTATTCTGGTATCTATTCAGTCGTTTTTCCCCACCATTAATAGCTCGCGACAGAGAACCAAAATCGAAGTACAATGTTGTCTTCGCGAGCATCACGACGCGCGGGAAGCGTGCGACGATCCTTGCCTCGCACGGATTACACTAATTACGAGGTGAGCAACAAATAACTCAGCGATTCACGCGGGCTCCTGCACCGCCCATAATGGCTTCCACTTCTTTCTTGGAGGCCATGGTGGTATCGCCCGGGGTGGTCATGGCGAGTGCACCGTGCGCTGCACCGTAGTTTACTGCCGTTTCGGCATCGCCGGTCGTCATCAGGCCGTAGATCAGGCCGGAAGCGAAGGAATCGCCACCTCCGACGCGGTCATAGATTTCAAGGCCGTCATACTGTTTCGCCTTGTAGATCTCACCGCCTGCCCAGCAGAGGGCGCTCCAGTCATTCACGGTGGCGGTTTTGACGGTGCGGAGCGTCGTTGCGACCACCTTGAAGTTCGGATAGGTCTCGGCGGCCTTGTTGATCATTTTCTTGTAGCCTTCAATGTTCAGGGTCTTGAGGTTGGCGTCGTTGCCTTCCACCTCGAAGCCGAGGCAGGCCGTGAAGTCTTCCTCATTTCCGATCATCACGTCGACGTATTTTGCGATCTCTCTGTTGACTTCCTGGGCTTTTTCCTTTCCGCCGATGGCGCTCCACATGGAGGGGCGATAGTTGAGGTCGTAGGAAACGACGGTGCCATACTTTTTCGCGGTTTTGATGCATTCCACCACCGTCTCGCAGGACTGCTCGGACAGTGCCGCATAGATGCCGCCGGTATGCAGCCAGCGTACACCCACTTCACCGAAGACATGGTCAAAATCAAAATCATCGGGAGTCGCCTTGGAGATTGCCGTGTTTGCACGGTCGGAGCAGCCGACGGCGCCGCGGATGCCGAAGCCCCTCTCGGTGAAGTTCAGCCCGTTGCGGCAGATCCTGCCGATGCCGTCCGTCGGCATCCATTTGATGAAGGATGTGTCAACGCCGCCCTGGAGGATAAAGTCCTCCATCAGCTTGCCGACTTCATTGTCGGCGAAGGCGGTCAGAACGGCTGTTCTCAGGCCGAAGCAGCGGCGCAGGCCGCGTACGACGTTGTATTCCCCTCCGCCTTCCCACGCTTTGAACTGGCGGGCCGTGCGGATCCTGCCGTCGCCCGGATCGAGGCGGAGCATGATTTCACCAATGGAAACGGCATCAAAAGTGCATTCTTCTCTCGGGCGCAGATTGAGTTCTACCATTGTTTTCCCTCCGTAAAAATCAGATAATAGTTTGCAGTTTCAGAAACAGCTTAACAGTATTTTACCTGTTTTCCCGGAATTGTCAACCGAATTGCTCAAAAAGCCGAAAAAAGACGCAGACGGTGTTCTGTTACCGTCTGCGGAATTCTTTTTTTCTGGAGAGGCTTACTTGTTCATGTTCATCTGAGCAGCAACCTCAGCTGCAAAGTCCTCTTCCTTCTTCTCAATGCCTTCGCCCTTGATGAAGTGCACGGCGTCGACAAACTTTACGCTGCCGCCGAGCTTCTTTGCCGCATCGGCAATGTACTTCTCAACGGAACCGGTGAACAGGTCGCCGCGGACAAACTCCATCTGGAGCAGGCAGTTGTCTTCGTAGAACTTGTTGATCTTGCCGGCTGCGATCTTCTCCTTGACGGCTGCGGGCTTTGCAGCCATCTTCGGGTCGTTGTCCATCAGGGCAACCTGAACTTCGAGCTCATGGTCGATGTCAGCCTGCGGCACGAGGGACTTGTCCCAGTACTTCGGGTTCATAGCGGCAATCTGCATGGCCACGTTCTTGCCGATCTCCGTTGCGTCGATGCCACCCTCTACAGCGAGGTTGACGAGGACGGCGCGGGAACCGCCTGCATGGACGTAAGCAATGTTGGTGCCTTCCGCAAAGCGGGCAAAGCGGCGGATCTGGAGATTTTCACCGATGGACATGACCTTCTCGGGGAGAATCTGCTCGACCGTCAGTTCGCTGCCGGGATACTTGCAGGCCTTGAGGGCATCGACGTCAGCCGGGTTGTCGGTGAGGACGACTTTGCAGATGTCCTTCACAAAATTCTGGAAAGGTTCGCTCTTGGCGCAGAAGTCCGTCTCGCAGTTGACTTCCACGATACCGCCGACACCGCACTCGGAGCAGACATGTGCATAAGCCATGCCTTCCGCAGCAACGCGGCTTGCCTTCTTGGCGGCCTTTGCGAGGCCCTTTTCACGCAGCCAGTCGACTGCCTTGTCCATATCGCCGTCGGTGGCCTGGAGAGCTTTCTTGCAGTCCATCATGCCGACGTTGGTCATTTCTCTTAAGGTTTTAACATCCTGAGCAGTAAATGCCATGGTACTTCCTCCTTATTATTCCTCTTCCTTTGCCTCTGCCTCGGCTGCGGGAACCTCAGCGGAAACGGAAGCTTCAAAATCAACAGCAGCGTCTTCGCCCTGGCGGCCTTCCTGAACGGCATTTGCCATGGTGGCGGCGATCAGGCGGATTGCGCGGATAGCGTCATCGTTTGCGGGGATGACGTAGTCCACTTCATCAGGGTCGCAGTTGGTGTCGACGATGGCGACGATGGGGATGTGGAGCTTGCGGGCTTCGGCGATGGCGTTGTGCTCCTTGCGGGGGTCGACAACAAACAGGGCGCCGGGGAGCTTCTTCATCTCTTTGACGCCGCCGAGATACTTCTCAAGCTTGTCCATCTCGCCGAGATGCTTCATGACTTCCTTCTTGGGGAGCATGTCGAAAGTGCCGTCTTCCTGCATTTTCTTGAGCTGTGCAAGACGGTCGATACGGGTGCGCATGGTCTTGAAGTTGGTGAGCATGCCGCCAAGCCAGCGGGCATTGACATAGTACATGCCGACGCGGGAGGCTTCTTCCTTAATGGCATCGGCTGCCTGCTTCTTGGTGCCGACGAAAAGAACGGTCTGGTCATTCTTTGCGAGTTCACGGACGAAATCATAGGCCTCTTCGAGCTTTTTCACGGTCTTCTGAAGGTCGATGATGTAGATGCCGTTGCGCTCACAATAGATGTACTCAGCCATCTTGGGGTTCCAGCGGCGGGTCTGGTGACCGAAGTGGACACCAGCTTCCAGCAGCTGCTTCATGGATACTACTGACATTTGGTTTTCTCCTTTGTTTTTGTTTTTTCCTCCGGGGGCTTCAACCCCTCCACCAAGCCCGTGAGAAGGCCACATGGGGGAAAGTCCGCACCCCGTGCGAAATGCCCAGATATAATATCAAAGATGATCCCAAATTGCAAGCTTTTTTTAAAGAAAAATGCACTTTTTCCGAGCGGAAAACTTCACCGGGAGATTTGGCAGTCTTACACAAAAACGGGCAGCCGTTTTTGTGACAATTTACCAATATGAAACGGGTGGAAAAACCTTGAAAAGGGAAAATCAACGCGGTAAAATGAACAACTGGAAAGAGTTTATCCGTCGTACAGCACGTTTCCGGAGAAGGAGTAACTGGGGATATGATAAAAAATATTATCTTTGACATGGGCAATGTCCTGATCTATTTCAACCGCGATGTGTTTCTGGACCGTGTCGGTCTGAAAGATCCTGTTGACCGGGAATTGCTCAAACGGGAAGTATATCTCTCCCTGGAATGGTCCCGTATGGACCGTGGCTCTTTAACGGATGAAGAAGCATCTGACATCATCGCACAGCGTGTCCCCGAGCATTTGCGCGAGACGGTGAGCAAGCTCGTCGGCGAGTGGGACAGGCCGATCCTCCCGATTCCCGGCATGGAAGAACTGATACGGGAGCTGAAAGCGAACGGATACGGCATTTATCTTCTTTCCAATGCCAGCGTCCGCCAACATGCCTACTGGCCGAAAGTCCCTGCTTATGATTTGTTTGACGGCACATTGATCTCAGCCGACGTACACCTCGTCAAACCGCAGCCGGAGATCTACGAGCTGATGTTCAGCACCTTCTCTCTTAACAGGGAAGAGTGCGTGTTTATTGATGACGCTACCCCGAATGCGGAAGGGGCTTTCTTTGTCGGCATGCCAGCTATTGTTTTCCATGATGATGTACGGGAACTGCGCAGCAAGCTGCGTGTGCTGGGCGTTCGTTGCGAAGCCTGATTTTAGCAATTTGCACAAAATAGGATAGCCGTTTTTTTACAGATTGCACAAAAATCTTTTCCGATTGACAAAAGCCCTTTTATCACAGCCGTAAAAAGAGTATAATAATTTCATAAACCGGTTTCCACAGCTGAAAAGCTGCAGAAATAAAAATTTATTGGAGGAAATCACATGAAAAAATTCCTGGCAGTTATACTTGCCCTGTGCATGGTAGTTGCACTTGGCGTCACCGCACTCGCGGATGAAAAGGCTCCCGAAGAGTACTCTGGTACCCTGACGGTTTATTCCCCGCACGACTCTGATCCTCTTCTGGCTGGCATTGCTGCATTCGAAGCAGCCTATCCCAATGTAAAGGTTGAGTATGTTGCCGACGGTACTTCCAACCTGGTTGCAAAGATTGCGGCTGAATCTGCTGCACCGGTTGCTGATGTTCTCTGGGGCGGCGGCGCTGACACGCTTGCTGCGTACAAGAACTATTTCCAGCCGTATTGCCCGAGCGGCATCGATCTCATTGATTCTTCTCTCTATGATCCTGAGTACTACTGGATCGGCGAGTCTCCGCTGCCGATGGTATTTATTGCCAATACCAACAAGATCCCTGCTGACAAGATCCCTCAGACCTGGGCCGAGCTTGCAGATTTTGATACGGACGCTTATGGCAAAATTGCTATTGCCGATCCTGTTTCCTCTGGCTCTGCATTTACACAGCTCTGCACCATGCTCTTCCTCTATGGTGAGGAAGCTGATGACTATGCATCCGGCTGGGAGTTTGTCGGTAAAGTGCTGCCGAAGCTCGAAGTAAAGTCCAGCTCTTCTCTGGCTCATAAAGACATCTATGCCGGCGAGAACTCTGTAGGCATCACGCTTGAGAAAGCCGCCATCAAATATGAAGAGGACTTCATGGTTGTCGTCTACCCGACGGATGGTACGTCCGCTGTTCCTGATGGTGTTGCCATCGTAAAGGATTGCCCGAATCTTGAGCTTGCCCAGCTGTTTGAAGAGTTCGTTCTTGGCTATGACTGCCAGGTCGCTCAGAATGCTGACTGGGGCCGCCGTCCGATCCGCAGCGACGTTACGCCTGTCGGCCTCTGCCCGCTCTCTGATGTGACGCTCATGAACTACAACTTTGATTATGCTGCCAACAATGCTTCTGCCATTAAGGAAGCATGGCAGGATCTTCTTGTCGGATAAAACTTCGGATCTGGATTCGTGTTGTACCCGGCGAGGGGGAATCCCCGGATTTCCCCTCGCTTTTTCTGTTCAGATGCAAGGCAAACACAAAAGCTGATGCTTTGCCTGTGGACAGAAATATATTATAAGGATAGAGGTTTTGTGTATGAGTAATAAGGTTCTGATCAAGGATGCCGTAAAAAAATACGGCGATTTTACAGCACTCAACGGTGTTTCGCTGGACATTGCAGAAGGGGAATTCTTTACCCTTTTGGGGCCATCGGGCTGTGGGAAAACGACGCTTTTGAGGATGATTGCAGGCTTCAACTCTATAGAGGGCGGAGAGTTTTATTTTGGAGACAAGCTGATCAATCGGGTACCTGCTCATAAAAGAGACATTGGCATGGTCTTCCAGAATTATGCGATCTTTCCCCATTTGACCGTTGAAGACAATGTGGCATATGGTCTGAAAGCTCGAAAGGTCCCAAAATCAGAAATTGACAAGCGAGTTCAGGAATCACTGGAACTGGTGCAGATTGCTCATTTGGCAAAAAGAAAACCTAATGAACTCTCCGGCGGACAGCAGCAGCGCGTCGCACTGGCACGTGCCTTTGTTATTGAGCCTAGCGTTCTTTTGATGGACGAACCTTTGTCCAATCTTGATGCTAAGTTGCGTGTTCAAATGCGTTCGGTTATCAAAAAACTTCAGCGCCGCCTCGGCATTACGACGATCTATGTTACCCATGACCAGGAAGAGGCTCTTGCCATTTCGGATCGTATTGCAGTCATGAAAGACGGCCATATCATGCAGGTCGGCACGCCGAACGAAATTTATGCAAAACCGCAGAATCCATTTGTCGCCGGGTTTATCGGTGTCAGCAACTTCCTCGATTGTGAGATCGATTCCGATGGGATTACTTCCATCAAAGACGAACTGAAGATCAAAGTTCCCCTTAGAAGACCCTATACGGGGAAAGCCAAGCTCTCCGCACGTCCGGAACAGCTCTTCTTCTCTCAGGACGGAATGCCCGGCGAAATTCTTTTCTCCACTTTCCTCGGTGATTTTATTGAATATGAAGTAAAGTTGAATGACGGACAGGAACTGATCATCAACGAGTACACGAAAGATACCACGACTGTTCACGCTGACGGGGAGAAGGTGCACATCAGTTTTGATCCGAACAGGATCAGCCTGTACACCGCAGATACTGAGGAGGTGCTCTCGTGCTGAAAAACAGGAAAAGTTCTGCCCCATTCTATGCTGACGTATGGTTTTGGGTCAAGCTGATGGTGTTTGTGATCTTCGTCCTGTTTTTAATCTGGCCGTTCTCGTCCATGATCACAAACGCCTTTGCCTCCACCAAGGAGGAGGGCTTCACTTTTTACAACTTCAAACGGTTCTTTACTAAAAAATACTACAGTGGTGCTCTTTGGAACAGTATAGGAGTATCCATTGTCCCCACGTTGCTTTCTGTATTGCTCGGCGTGCCGATGGCATATTTCATGACCCGTTACAATGTGTGGGGTAAAAAAGTCTGGCATGTACTGGCGATCCTCTCCCTGATGAGCCCGCCTTTTCTCGGCGCCTATGCATGGATTATGCTGTTCGGCCGTGCTGGAAGCGTTACGCAGTTCTTCCTGAATCATTTCGGCATCCAGATGCCGACGATTTATGGTTTTGGCGGCATCAGTATCGTGCTTACTCTGAAGCTTTATCCATATGTTTATATGTATACCTCCGGTGCCATGGAAAGCATTGACAGCTCTTTGGAAGAGTGCGCCGAAAACCTGGGCAGCGGAAAACTGAGAAGATTCGTTACGGTCACAATGCCTGTTGTCACTCCGTCCATCGCTGCAGGTGCACTGATGGTGTTTATGAGCGCTCTTGCAGACTTCGGTACTCCCATGCTTTTGGGTGGCGCAGATTTCCGTACGCTCCCGGTGTTGATCTACAATGAGTATTTTAGTGAGATCGGCGGAAACGGAAACTTTGCATCTGCGGTTTCCATCATTATCGTTGTGATCACGCTCGGCATGCTCCTTATCCAGAAGCTTTGGGTTTCCCGCAGGAACTATGTGATGAGTGCACTTCGTCCACCGAAAGAAATAGAAACACATGGCTTTAAACGGTTTCTTATCACACTGGTGCCATTCCTGATCACCTTCTTCTCCTTCCTGCCGCAGCTTGTGGTCTGCATCTGTTCCTTCCAGACGACGAACTATTCCAGCTTCACCGGAGGCTTCACGTTTGACAACTATACAGGGCTGGGCAAACGCCTTTGGACGGCAATCAGCAATACCTTCACCTATTCCACCATTGCTATAGTCTTTATAGTGCTGATCGGTATTCTGATGTCTTATGCGATCGTTCGGAAAAAGGGAAAGACCGGCGGCTTGCTGGATCTTCTGCTGATGGCACCCTATGTCATCCCCGGTTCCGTGCTCGGTCTTTGCTATATTGTCACATTCAACGTTAAGCCTCTCGTGCTGACAGGGACTGCCGCTATCATTATTATCTCCTATGTTATCAGAAAACTGCCGTATACTGTGCGTAGCGCAAGTGCGTTCCTGATGCAAATGGATCCGAGTGTGGAAGAAGCTTCGATCAACTTGGGCGTTCCTCCGATGAAGACTTTCTGGAAGGTGACGGCACGATTAATGCTTCCGGGTGTTTTCTCAGGCGCGATTTTATCCTGGGTCACGTGTATTAACGAACTCAGTTGTTCCATCATGCTGTCCACCGGTAAAAATAATACGCTGACCATCGCCGCCTACACGGATATCGTACGTAACAGCGTTGGTTCAGGTGCGGCTCTTGCGGCCATCCTTACTTTGACAAGCAGCATTATTCTCATCATCGCTCTGCGCATCACAAAAGGCAAAATCAGGGTTTGACAGGTGAAAGTATCTGAGCCCCTTCTAAGATGAGTCTTGAGGAGCTCTTTTGTGCATGGTGTACAAAAACGAAGACTGAATTTCTGCACTTTGCACAAATTTTTCCGCGACAGACAAAAGGCCTTTTATGATGAAAGGAAAAAGAGTATAATATTGTCGTTGGAATGGTTTCCGCAGCCGAAAGGCTGAAGAAATAAAATATTAATGGAGGTTTCAACATGAAAAAGTATCTGGCACTGCTGCTTGCATGCATTATGGTTTTTGCCCTGTGCGCCGGCAGCACAGCTTTTGCTGATGTAGACGAAGCTCTCGTTGAAGCGGCAAAAGCAGAAGGCACGGTTGTAGTTTACGGTTCCTGCGAAGAGGATTACCTGAATGCAGCCTGCGACAAGTTTGAAGAACTCTACGGCATTAAGGTAGAGCGTCAGCGTCTCTCAACCGGTGAAGTTCCTGCGAAGATTGAGGAAGAAAACGGCAAACCGTCCGCTGATGTCTGGTTCGGCGGCACGAACAATCCGTATGATGAACTCGGTGCAAAAGGCTTTCTCGAAGTATACGAGCCGGCCAACGCTTCCCATCTGACGAAGGATATTTACAAGGATCCCAATGGCTACTGGAATGGTATTTATACTGGTATTCTGGGCTTCATGGTAAATACGGATGAGCTTACACGCCTTGGGCTCGAAGCTCCGAAGACCTGGGATGATCTGCTGAAGCCCGAATACAAGGGCTTGATCTGGCTGTCCAACTATAACACTGCCGGCACAGCAAAACTTGTTGTCAACACTATGTACCAGCTTAAGGGGCATGAGGCAGGGCGTCAGTTCCTCGTGGATCTGGACAAGAATATTGAAGTATACACCAAGTCCGGTTCCGGCCCGAGCAAGAATGTCGGCACAGGTGAGTGCGTGATCGGTATTGGCTTCCTGCATGACGGAATTACACAGATTGTTGACAACGGTTATGAAAATATTCAGTTGATTATCCCGGAGGACGGTACGTCCTGCGAGATTGGACCTGTGGCAATCTTTAAGGGTGCAGCTCACCCGAACGCAGCAAAACTGTTTGTTGAATTTGCACTTTCTCCTGACTGCGTTGAGCTGGCTGCGAAGAACGGTTCTTACCAGTTCCTTGTCATTGACAATGCTCAGCAGCCGGAAGAGGCCGCACAATTTGGTCTGGATCCGAGCCTTGTTATGGATTATGACTTTGCCGATGCAGCGGCAAATACGGCGACATATGTTACCGAGGTCATGGAAGCGATTGCTTCCTCCGGTGCTGATACCGGTGAGGGCCGTTTCAAGACATCCTGATAAAAGAAGATTTTTCTGTATCGTATTTAATTGCAAAGGAAGGCGGCAGGCCGCCTTCCTTTTTTGAAAAATCCTTTCGATAAGGAGAAAGGAGAGGTTTTATGGTACACCAAACAAAACAGGGTGCTGCGCTGGACCGAAAAAAGCTGATGGCTGATCCGATTATGGTTACAACCATTGTTCTGCTGATTACTCTGTTGACGCTTTTTATTCTCTATCCTCTGGCAATCCTTCTGGTAGACAGTTTTGTGGGAGATGGGAGCTTCTCCCTCAGTGTTTTTCAGAGAATTTTCCAGATTTCCAGTTTTAAGCGTGCGATTACCAACACTTTGAAAGTCGGTTTTGTCGTTGGTATTTTTTCAACTTTTATAGGATTGCTGTTTGCCTATGTTGAGGTTTATGTGCGGATGCCGCGCTTTACCGGCGGCCTTTTCAAGGTGGTTTCCATGCTGCCGGTCGTCTCTCCCCCATTCGTGCTCTCCCTTTCTATGATTATGCTGTTTGGCAAGTCAGGCATTATAACAAGGTTCCTTCTGCATATTTACGACAATAGCGTCTATGGGTACTGGGGTATTGTTATTGTTCAGACACTTACCTTCTTCCCGGTGTGTTACATGATGCTGAAGGGCCTCCTGAAAAACATTGATCCGTCGCTCGAAGAAGCAGCTCGTGATATGGGTGCCAGCCGGATGAAAGTCTTTACAAGCGTGACCTTCCCGCTGATCCTTCCGGGTCTTGGTAATGCATTTCTTGTCACTTTTATCGAATCTATCGCAGACTTTGCCAACCCGATGATTATCGGCGGATCTTATGATACGCTTGCTACAACGATCTATCTGCAGATTACCGGTGCTTATGATAAACCGGGTGCTGCGGCTATGGCTGTTGTTTTACTGTGCATCACGCTGGTAATGTTCGCTGTACAGAAGTATTATCTCGAAGCAAAGACAGCGGCAACACTCACCGGCAAGGCATCCCGTGCGCGCATGATGATCGAGGACAAAAGCGTGCGTGTCCCACTGACACTCCTGTGTACGCTGGTTGCTATCTTCGTCATTATGATGTATATCTGCGTGCCGATCGGTGCATGCTTCCCGACGTGGGGTTACAAGTTCTTCCCGCTCACGGGGAAGTGGTTCACGCAGGTCTTTACCCGCTATAAGGGCTTTAAAGCGTTTAAAGACTCGTTTGTACTTTCTCTTATTGCGTCACCGATTACAGCGTTGCTCAGCATGATTATTTCTTATCTTGTTGTAAAGAGAAAATTCCGCGGAAAAGGATTTATCGAAGCGGTTTCTATGTTGGCTATGGCAGTTCCGGGCACTGTTCTCGGTGTCGGCTATATTCGCGGCTTTTCAGGTGGCTTGTTCCACACCGGCATTCTACAGGGAATCTATGGAACAGGGCTGATTCTGATTATAGTATTCGTTGTGAGATCGTTACCTACTGGTACAAGAAGCGGTATCTCTGCCTTGCGGCAGATAGACAAGAGCATTGAAGAATCTGCTTATGATATGGGTGCGGACAGCTTCAAAGTATTTATGACAGTCACACTTCCTCTGATCAAAGATTCTTTCCTGAGTGGTCTTGTGACAGCCTTTGTGCGCAGCATCACGGCTATTTCCGCAATTATCTTACTTGTCACACCACGGTATCTGCTCATTACAGTACAGATCAATGAATTTGCAGAAAAAGGTGCATATAGTCTTGCCTGTGCATTTGCTACAATTTTGATTCTGATTACATATGGCGCCGTGTTGCTGATGAATCTGTTTATGAAATACTTCGGTACAAGCAGAAAAATGAAGGAGGACTGAAAAATGGAAAAAATGAAAAAAGGTGTCCGCCTTGATCACATCTCCAAAATCTACCAGGATCCCAAAACAGGTAAAGATTTCTATGCCGTAAAGGACACCTCACTGACCATTGAGCCGGGCTCCTTTGTTACACTTTTAGGCCCATCGGGATGCGGGAAAACGACGACCTTGCGCATGATAGCCGGATTTGAGAGCCCAGATGAAGGAGAAATCTATCTTGGGGATGAACCAATCAATGAACTGACACCGAACAAACGTGACACAGCAATGGTTTTCCAGAGTTATGCGCTGCTGCCGCATTACAATGTTTTTGACAACGTGGCGTATGGCTTGAAGCTACGTAAAGTTCCGAAAGATGAGATCAGAGAACGTGTGTTGAAAATTCTGGATCTTGTAGAACTTTCTGGAATGGAAGCTCGTATGACCAACCAGCTTTCCGGCGGTCAGCAGCAGCGCGTTGCGCTGGCTCGAGCCCTTGTGATAGAACCTTCTGTGTTGCTGTTTGATGAACCGCTTTCCAACCTTGATGCTAAGCTTCGAGTCTCTATGAGAACGGAGATTCGTCGTATTCAGCAGGAGGTTGGCATCACGGCTATTTATGTAACGCACGACCAGAGCGAAGCAATGGCTTTGTCTGATAAAATCATTATTATGAACAAAGGCGTTGTTGCTCAGATGGGCACTCCACAGGAAATTTATTACCACCCGGTGGATGAATTCGTGGCAGACTTTATCGGAGAAGCAAACTTCCTCAAAGGGGAAATGACCGGGAAGAACGGATCTTACGCGATGTTGAATGTGGAAGGCACTGATGTAAAGGTTGAAAGCAATAATCGGATGGAATCAGGCAAGGATTATACACTTGTTCTTCGGCCGGAAGCTGCCAGTCTTGCCGACAGTGGCGGTATGCCCTGTAAAGTTGTCCTGAGCTGCTTTATGGGCTCCTATCAGAACTATCATGTGATGGTCGGGAATACTCTTGTAAAGCTGGAAGAACATAATCCTAAAAACAAACACATCTATAATGTCGGAGAAACTTGTTCATTGGTATTTGAGCCGGAATCCGTCCATGTTTTGTAAATGAAATAAGCCGCCTGGGTTTTCAGGCGGCTTTCAACAATTCTATAAACTAACATAATGAACAAAAAAGGTCAACAACAAATACTGAAATAAAAAAATATTCGTCGATATATACAAAAACGGACTATAAAATTTGGCTATTCTGCCAATTGATAAGCAAAAAAAATAATGCTATAGTATAATCACAACAGAGATAAATACTTCCTACATAAAAGAAGCCGCAAAGGTCAGACTCAAGGAAATATTCCAACGCTATGATGATCCCGCATAAGGGAATAAAAATGATTTAAGAGAAGCGTATTGAGAATGGATTTCAGAGTGAAGCGGCAGTAAAAGAAGGAAAGAGAGGTAACCAGGATGCTAGATATCAAGATTTCAGAGAAATAACCCTTGGCTGTTGCAGGTGAAAGATGCAATGGTCAAGGGTTATTTCGTTTTTATGGGGATTTTCCGAAGCGATGATTCAGGAAACAACATCAGTTCCGATTTTCCGGCAAGCAGGAACAGCTATGATGGGAAATGAGACAGGGAGGCAAAGTCTTGGAGTATCCGGTTGAAAACATTGAAAAGAACAGAGCAGCGATTGAGCAAATAATACGTAACGCAGGTCAGTACATGATAGACCATCCTCCGCAGGTCCGGGAAGTACACAAAAAAGCCGGGCAGGCTAATTTTGTTACTGATGAAGATGTCATAATCCAGAGAAATCTGATGGCAGAATTTGAAAAGATGTTTCCGTCCTGCAGCTTTTATGGAGAGGAAGAAACTGCAGGGAACAGCAAAAACGGTAAAGAAGGGCTTTGTTTTTTTATTGATCCGATTGATGGAACTACCAATTATATCTTCGGATATAACCACAGCTGCGTTTCTGTCGGGGTAGGATATAATGCGGCAATTATTGCTGGGTTTGTCTACAATCCATACGCAAATACGTTTTACTCAGCTGTACGCGGGCATGGAGCGATGTTAAACGGAAAGCCGCTTCAGATCCGGAATTCCCCCATTTCAGAAGGCATTGTGTCTTTCGGATGTGCCAGATACAATGAAGGGAACACAGATGCACTTTTTCAGATTGCGAAAGAGCTGTATCTTGGGAGTCTCTCCATCCGGGAAGGGGGCTCGGCGGCATTGGATATCTGCCGGGTTGCGGCAGGCGCAAATGTCGTTTATCTGGAGCTGAAATTGAATCCGTATGATTATGCGGCAGCAAGCGTTATTGTGGAAGAAGCGGGAGGTGTTATTGCACAAGTAGACGGCAGCCAGATCACATTGGATAAGCCCTGTTCTATTCTTGCAGGGACGAGGAAAGCAGCAGAGGAAGTCAGGGCTATTTGCAGCAAATACCTGTAAGATAAAACATTTACTGGAAAAAACAGTTGACAAATCCATATTATATGATAAAATAATATTTGATAAAATAAATAAAGCGCAGAGGATCTCTGAATGGAACGATATGATATTGCTGTGATAGGCACCGGACCGGCGGGACTTTCCGCAGCGATTACGGCCACGATCAGGAACAAAAAAGTGCTGTTGCTTGGCAGCAAAGAACTGAGCGCAAAACTGGGAAAAGCGCATGAGATTCAGAATTATCTCGGTTTTCCCTCTGTAAAGGGAGAAGACCTTGCAGCAGCATTTCAGAATCATCTGAATCAGATGGGTATCAAAATTACTGAGAAGCGGATTAATGCCGTTTATTCTATGGGCGAGTATTTTGCCCTGCAATCCGGAGAAGAAATGCTGGAAGCGTTTGCGGTTATTCTTGCAACCGGGGTTGTGCAGGGAAAACCGCTTCCGGGGGAAGAAGAGTTGCTCGGGCGAGGCGTCAGTTACTGTGCCACCTGTGATGCTCCTCTCTATCGTGGGAAGACAGTTGGAGTGATTGGATACAGCCCGCGGGAAGAAGCAGAAGCTGCTTTCCTTTCTGAAGTGTGCAGCGAAGTATTATATTTTCCGATGTACAGAGAAGAGACAACATTGCCTGAAACCGTTTACGTTAAGCGGGAAAAGGTTATTGCAGTGGAAAAACGCGAAAACCGCAAAGCTATTCTTACCGCGGGAAATGAATACACGGTTGATGGTGTTTTTATTCTTCGTGAAGCAGTATCTCCGGGGCAGCTCGTGCCGGGGCTGCCGACGGCTGGTCCCCATGTTACGGTGAATCGCAGCATGGAAGCAGGTATCCCCGGAGTGTTTGCCTGCGGAGATCTCACAGGAACGCCTTATCAATATATCAAGGCAGCGGGGGAAGGTAATATTGCTGCACTCAGCGCCGTGAGTTATCTGGATCAGAAGAAACTGGCAAAATGAATATGGAATAAAAAAGGAGAATAAAAAATGGTTAAAAAAATCAATGCAGAACAATTTGAACTGGAGGCAAAGAAAAGCGCAGTTGCTGTGGTAGATTTTTCCGCGACCTGGTGCGGACCTTGCAGGATGT
Organism: Oscillospiraceae bacterium; assembly: GCA_017406005.1. GTDB lineage: Bacteria > Bacillota > Clostridia > Oscillospirales > Oscillospiraceae > Limivicinus. Next base: position 28,673 of record JAFQZI010000081.1, read on the forward strand.
TGGCTCCTGTGCTGGAAGCAGTAAGCGAAAAGCTTGGGGACAGAGTTGATTTCTACAATGTAGATGTAGATGAAGCACCTGAACTTGCCGGTGCTTATAGGGTTAACTCAGTTCCTTGCCTGGTGCTGATGAAAAACGGCAGTTTTGCAGATCAGTCCATCGGTTTCAAGCCCGAGCCAATGATCACAGCATGGATTGAGAGCAACCTGTAAGTGAAAGCGGAAGATCAAAGGCAGAGTGAGGCTATACCGCAGCTGCTGCTGGATGGGCAGTTATGCTTCCCATTGTATGCTGCAGCACGCAAGGTGGTTAACCACTATACGCCGTATTTAAAGCCGTTCGGCATCACCTATACGCAGTATATTGTGCTGCTCGCGCTTTGGGAAGCGGAACGTGCAACAGTGGGATGGCTTTGCAGCAGGTTGTATCTTGACAACGGTACGATTACACCGCTGCTGAAGAAAATGGAAGAAACAGGGTTGGTTGTCCGCAGCCGTTCCAGACAGGATGAACGGGTAGTCACAGTTGAAGTGACAGAAAAAGGCTGGCTGCTTCGGGACGCAATCAAAGATGTTCCTTTTCAGGTAGGAGGTTGTGTTCCTTTGGAACAGGAAGAAGCCTATACGCTGTATCGGCTTCTGTACAAACTTCTGGAAGGGATTGAGTAACAAACGACACGCACAGACTGGTTTCAGCCTGTGCGTGTCGTTTGTTATCACAAAAGATTTTCAAACATTATGAATCCAGATCGCGTACTGTCTCGCAGACGAGTTCGCCATCTCTCACGTCGATCATGAGAATGGTGCCTGCGGCTAAATCACCGGAGAGAATAGTTTTGGCAATCAGTGTTTCTACGCTGCTCTGCAGATAACGGCGCAGAGGACGTGCACCATACAACGGGTCAAATCCGCGATCAATGATAAGTTCTTTCGCTTCCGGAGTAATCTCAAGGGACAAGCTGCGATCTGCCAGCCGCTCACGGAGAGAAGTAACCATGATGTCGATAATACCATCAAGGTTTTCTCGTGTAAGAGGATGGAAGAGGATTGTTTCATCAAGCCTGTTGAGAAATTCCGGACGGAAAGTACGCCTGAGTTCTGCAGAAACGGCTGCCTGCGCTTCAGGAGTAATATTGCCGTTTTCATCAATCCCGTCCAGTAGATACTGGCTGCCGAGGTTGGAAGTAAGGATAATAATCGTGTTCTTGAAGTCGACGGTGCGGCCCTGTGAATCGGTAATTCTGCCGTCGTCCAGAATCTGAAGCAAAATGTTGAAGACGTCAGGATGTGCTTTCTCAATTTCATCAAAGAGAACAACACTGTATGGCTTTCTACGTACAGCCTCTGTCAGCTGGCCGCCTTCATCATACCCCACATATCCCGGAGGGGCCCCGATCAGACGGGAGACGGAGAACTTTTCCATATACTCTGTCATATCAATTCTGACGATGTTGTGTTCATCATCAAACAGGCATTCAGCCAGAGATTTCGCAAGCTCCGTTTTGCCTACGCCCGTGGGACCTAAAAACAGGAAAGAGCCAATCGGTTTGTTCGGGTCTGAGATACCTGCACGCGAACGCAGAATTGCTTCCGTCACTTTCTGAACAGCTTCGTCTTGGCCAATCAGACGCTTATGCAGAAATTCATCCAGATGCAGGATCTTTTCGCGTTCTCCTTCCATCAGCTTGGATACTGGTATTCCGGTCCACTTTGCTACGATGGCTGAGATTTCTTCCTCCGTCACGGTGTCATGCACCATAGTGTTAGCTTCACGAGCTTCAGACAGCTTTTCTGCTTCGGCAAGCTGCTTTTCCAGAGCAGGGAGGTCAGAATAACGAAGTTTTGCCGCTTTTTCATATTCATACATGCGTTGGGCATTTTCTATATCAGCATGCATCTTTTCGATTTCCGCTTTAAGCTTTTTGACATTGTCAACACTGTCCTTTTCTTCTTCCCAGCGTGCTTTTTTCGCATTGAAGTCTTCTTTCAGGTTGGCAAGATCCTCACGCAGTTTGGCAAGCCGATCCTGAGAGAGGCGGTCCTCTTCTTTCTTGAGGGCCATCTCTTCAATTTCCAGCCGCATAATTTCGCGGCGGATATCGTCCAGCTCGGCCGGCATGGAATCGATCTCCGTACGAATCATAGCGCAGGCTTCATCGACAAGGTCGATAGCCTTATCCGGCAGGAAACGGTCAGTGATATAGCGGTTTGAGAGGGTTGCTGCTGCAACCAGGGCATTGTCGTGGATTCTTACACCATGATATACTTCATAGCGTTCTTTAAGCCCTCTGAGAATGGAAATGGTGTCTTCCACAGTAGGTTCATCCACCTGGACCGGCTGGAAGCGCCTTTCGAGAGCAGCGTCTTTTTCAATATATTTCCGATACTCATCTAAAGTGGTTGCTCCGATGCAGTGAAGCTCACCTCTTGCCAGCATCGGCTTAAGCAGGTTTCCGGCATCCATGCTGCCCTCTGTTTTGCCTGCGCCGACGATTGTATGCAGCTCGTCTATGAAGAGGATGATTTGTCCTTCACTCTTCCTGATTTCATCCAGAACGGCTTTCAGACGTTCCTCAAATTCTCCACGGTATTTTGCCCCTGCGATCAGCGCACCCATATCCAGAGCAAAAATGGTTTTGTCCTTCAGCCCTTCCGGGACGTCTCCGCGCACAATACGCTGTGCAAGGCCTTCAGCAATAGCAGTTTTTCCTACGCCCGGCATACCGATCAGAACAGGGTTGTTCTTTGTTTTCCGGGAGAGAATTCGGATAACATTTCTGATTTCAGCATCTCTTCCGATCACAGGGTCAAGCTCGTTTTCACGGGCACGCTTTACAAGATCCGTGCCATATTTCGTGAGAGCATCGTAGGTGCTTTCTGGATTATCCCCGGTGACGGGAGACGTTTTGACCTTTGAGAGCTCTACAGTAAAACGTGCTTTGTTGATCCCGTGGCTGTCAAAAATGCGTTTGATAGCGGCGGTAGGAGAAGCAAAGATCCCGATCATCAGATGTTCTACGGAAGTGTATTCATCTCCCATTGACTTTGCGGCCTTTTCTGCTGCAGAGATGATTCTTCCGGTTTCAGAAGAGAGGTAAACCTCTGCACCTGCGCCAACTTTCGGGAAGCCGGAAATCACGGTGTCGAGTTCAGAGAGGACAAGGTTGCAATCTACACCCATCTTTCCGAGAAGTGATGGGATCAAGCCGCCGTCCTGATCGACAAGAGCATAGAGCAGGTGCTCCGGCATAATATAATTATTTCTGTTTTCCTGTGCCATGGCCTGAGCGGTCTGCACAGCTTCCAATGTTTTTTGTGTAAAATTTTGAGCGTTCATAATCAAAATCTCCTTTCCCTACAGATGGATAAGCAGCAATCAGAAGTGGATATTTGAGTTGGTCAGATAGGAATAGTAGGCGGCTTCGATCGCATGTGCATCATATCGTCCTGTAAGCCAGCCTTTCATCATCTTATCGAACAAACGGATATATTCTGCCAGAGAAGATGCCAACTCATCGCTTGTACAGGTCCTGTCCGGGACTGTGATTGTACGGACAAATTTGCCGTCATAAAGAGCATATTCTATTTTGGTGCTGAGTCTCTGAGCCAGATGGGCATCCTCGATACTCTTCCAAAGACGGAAGAAATCTGTCATTCCGTCAATCAGTGCAGGTGACTGTGTTCGAAATAGAACGGATAGCGCACCGATCGTGTCCCCGCTGCCTTTGTAAAGTTCGACTTCGTACTTGATTGTCGGACGGTACTTATATTCCAGAGAACTCTTCAGCGAAAGAGAATAGCTGTGCGGCGCAAAAAACGGAACAAGGTCGCCGGACGGCTGCATCAGTTCCTGAATGGCTGACAGTATATCATTGATCCGCCGCTCCGGGGTGGTGTAATTGACATATTCTGCCAGAATCTCATTGATAAGATTGGAGCGGTTTGTTCCAAGCCGGTGCGCAAGGGCATCCACTTCGCGCACTACTTCATCATTCAGCATCAGGCTGTAAAGAGTTTTCTTCACGGCTGCATCACCTCTTTTTTCTTTCTTGTTTTGTATTATACACTTGCCGGAGAAAAATGTGTGAATAAATTGTATATATTATTATATAATTTTTAGTACAAATTATATTTTGAATTGTCAAATTACGGTTGCTCTTGCTTTTTCTTAAGGAATTGTTTATAATACTTTCGCTCTCGCTATACGGAGGTGTATCGAAGTGGTCATAACGGCCCCGACTCGAAATCGGGTAATCCCCTAACAGGGACCGTGGGTTCGAATCCCACCGCCTCCGCTTTTTTGAATCTCGCTTGAAAGGTTTCTTTTGAGCGGGATTTTTAAGATTTGGGATCTGAAAGGGGAAGCTATGAACCTCATATCGAAATTCTTTGAGGAGCTTACAACCGAGGAACTGTATGAAATCCTGAAGGTGAGAACAAAGATCTTTGTTGTGGAACAGAACTGCCCTTATCTGGACCCTGACGGAATGGATTATCAAAGTCTGCATGTTTTTTACGAGGGGAATAAACAGGTGCTTGCCTATCTGAGAGCATTTCGAAAGGATGAGGAGACAGTTCAGATGGGGCGTGTCCTCTCGGCAGAGCATGGAAAAGGCTACGGCGGAAAAATCCTTACGGAGGGGCTGGAGCAGATCCGGCAAAAAATGAACCCCGGAAAAATCTACATTGAAGCGCAATGTTATGCGACGCATTTTTATGAACGGGAGGGCTTTCGCATCTGTTCGGAAGAATTCCTGGAAGATGGTATTCCGCACGTCGGGATGATAAAAGAAATGTAAAAAGAAGAAAGGGAAGAGAAAATGAAATTCAAAATGGTACATGAAAACTATAATGTAGTAAATCTGGATACTTCTATCCGCTTCTATGAGAAAGCTCTCGGATTGAAAGAGGCGAGAAGAAAAACAGGCGATGGTTATATCATTGTGTATTTGAGCAATGAAGAAGCGGATTTTGAACTGGAGCTGACCTGGCTTGCCGACCATCCGCAGAAGTATGACATCGGCGAAGAGGAATTCCACCTCGCTTTCAAAACAGATGACTATGAAGGAGCCCACGCGCTGCACGAAGAGATGGGTTGCATCGTGTTTGAAAATCCCAGGATGGGAATTTACTTTATCACGGACCCGGATGGGTACTGGCTGGAAATTATACCGGAACGCCGATAAATGACAGTCTTTTTTGACGTAGACGATACCATTTACAGCAGAGGCGATGCATTTGTGCAAGCCTGCGAAGCCTTTTTTAAACCGGGGCTTGCGGACGCCTATGGTGTTTATCTGCTGTGCAACCGGCGTACCAATGAAGTTTTCAAAGCCTCCCAGCACGGAGAGATCTCGATGGATGAGATGAATATCTATCGCTATTGCAAAGGCTTTGCCGATGCGGGGCTGGAACTGTCTGCACAGGATGCACTGAGGTTCCAAAAGGCTTATCAGGAGGCGCTGAAGAAGATCACTTGTTCCCCTGTTATGAAGCAGATCCTTAATACTTGTGCCGACATTGCGGAAGGGATGGGAATTCTGACCAACGGTCCGTCTGACAAACAGCGGGGAAAGATCGCCGCGCTCGGGATTGCTCCGTGGTTCCCGGCTGACTGGATCATCGTTTCCGGCGAAGTTGGAACGGACAAACCGGAATCCGATATTTTCCGTCTCGCAGAAAAAATAAGCGGCAAAACCGGAAAAGAATTGCTCTACATAGGAGATTCACCGGAACTGGATATTATTCCGGCTGCTGAGCTGGGCTGGAAGACAATCTGGTTCAATCGGCGCAGGCTGGATGTGACGCTTTGCAGGGGTATGGCAGATTATATTGTGCAGACAGAGGAAGAGCTCCTCAATGTTTTGCCTGCAGCGCTGATGTAATTCCTTAAGAAAAGAGAATCTGAAAAATGGATATGAATTATTGTATGCAGTGCGGTACAAAATTGCAGATCAGGCAGCATCCGACGGAAGGTGAAATTCCGTTCTGCGAAACCTGCAACGCTTTTCGGTATCCGGTGTTCAATACGGCTGTCAGTATGATTGTTATGAATCCGGACAAGTCAAAACTCATTCTGATCAAACAATACGGTCGCCCGCATTATATTCTGGTCGCGGGATATGTCAACAAAGGAGAAGACGCAGAGGATGCTGTTGTCAGGGAGATAAAGGAAGAGATCGGGCTCACCGTAAAATCTGTCCATTTCAACCACAGCCATTATTTTGCTCCGTCCAATACACTGATGTTGAACTTTACGGCTATAGTGGAGGATCAGGATGTCCATCCGAACTGGGAGGTAGACAGCTGGCAGTGGTTTTCTACGGAAGAAGCCAGAAGCCGGGTTAAACCCGGCAGCCTGGCGGAGGCTTTTTTAAACGGCTATCTGGATGGGAGATATTGTTTTCCATGAATATGAGAGTTATAGACTTGCATTGCGATACAATCCTCGGCTGCTATACAAGGGCAAAAGCACTCCGGGATTATCCCGGCCATATCAGCTTGGAAAAACTGCAGAAAGGCGAGTGCCTTGCCCAGTGTTTTGCACTTTTTATTCCGACACATGAATCCGGCCGGGAATACTTCGGCGTTGAGCGGGATCCCTGGGAACTGTATCATGCGCTTTTGAAATGTTATAAAGAGAATATGGCAGCCTGCGCCGATGTAATCCGCCCTGCACTGACAGCCGGGGATATCCGAAAAAACAAAGAGTCCGGTTTTATTTCCTCAATTCTGACAGTGGAAGACAGTGTGGAAATCAACGGGCAATTGGAACGCCTGGATGAAATGTTTCTGGATGGCGTAAGGATGATTACGCTCACATGGAACTATGAAAACAGCGTTGGTTTTCCCAACAGTGCAGAGCCTGAGGCACATCTTTCAAAAGGCATGAAGCCGTTTGGGATCCAGGTTCTGGAAAGGATGAACGAACTCGGTATAATTGTAGATGTCTCCCACCTCTCAGAGGCAGGGTTTTATGATGTAGCGCGGTATAGTAAAAAACCTTTTGCGGCGAGCCACAGCTGCTGCAGAGCGTTGAAAGATCATTCCCGTAATCTGACAGATGATCAGCTCCGTTCAATCGGAGATGCGGGAGGAGTTGTCGGGATAAACTTTTATGATGTTTTTCTTGGAAACAGAGACGGCTTTACTGCTGTAGAAGATATTATCCGCCATATGGTATATGCCAAAAACAAGGCCGGCATCGAAAGCGTAGCACTCGGTTCCGATCTGGATGGCATCGAAAGCACGCTGGAGTTTTTAGATTATTCCGGTTATCCGCGTCTTCTTGCCGCTATGGAAAAGAAGTTTACGGCAGATGAAATTGACAAGATCTGCTCCGGCAACTTTCTTCGTGTCTTTTCTGCTCAAATGTAGGAATTGACGGAAATAGGAAACTATGATAAAATCTACTTTTGATTTAAGTTTTAAAAGGAGTTGTATGTCCTAAATGGATGATGGCAGTCGATTGCCTTGGATTATAGCAGCAGTTCTCGTTTTGTGCGCAGCCTACTGCGCTTTAGCGGAGACTGCTTTTGCGTCAGCTTCCCGCCCGAAACTCAAAGTCGCTGCGGAAGCCGGCAATAGAAAAGCACAGGATGCGCTCAGAATTACCGATCATTTTGATAAAGCGATTACGACGATCCTGATTTGCACCAACATTGTGCATCTCTCTGTTGCATCGCTTGTTACTGTAACTGTGACAAAAAAGTGGGGCTTGAGCGCCGTTTCTCTCGGCACGATCATCACGACGATGGTGGTGTTTTTTGCCGGAGAAATGCTTCCGAAAAGTATTGCGAAGAAGTTCCCTGAACCCGCGGCACTTTTCTGTGCAGGTCCCCTGAATGTTCTTATGACAGTGTTTTCCCCGCTGTCCATGCTTCTCACTGCAATTGGTGAGCATGTTTCCAAATCCGTAAAAGGGGAGCCGGAACTCTCTGTAACAGAAGACGAGCTCTATGATATTATTGAAGATATGACCGAAGAAGGCACGCTGGATGAAGAGCAGGGCGACCTGATTTCCTCAGCACTTCAGTTTGGGGATTTAACCGTGGAGAGTGTGCTGACGCCGCGGGTAGACATTGTTGCACTGAATGTGAAAAGCCCGCTGGAGGAGATCCTCTCCGTGATTCGTTCCTGCAATCACAGCCGGCTGCCTGTCTATGAGGATACCATCGATCACATCATAGGGATTTTACAGATCCGTAAATTCATTAAAAGCTACCTTCATGAACGGGAAGCGATGGATCTGCAGGCTCTGCTGGACGAACCGTTGTTTATCCATCAGAGTACCAGCCTTGACAGCGTTCTTCCGCTGATGACGCGCAACAGGCAGAGTATTGCCATTGTCACGGATAATTACGGGGGTACTCTCGGCCTCATTACCATTGAAGATATGCTGGAAGAACTGGTTGGTGAAATCTGGGACGAAGACGATGTTGTTGAAGAGAGCATTGTTTCACTCGGAAACAATGAATATACAGTTGATGCTGACGAGCATGTAAGCGATACTTTTGAAGAGATCGGATTTGAAGATCCGGAAGATAATGAGGAACTGGTGGACACGGTTCTCGGAGCATGGGCGTATGAACAGTTTGGTTCGATCCCGCATCAGGGTGAGAGCTTCCTCTACCACAATCTTCAGGTGACAGTAGAGGAGATGGATCACAACCGCATTGTGCGGCTGAAGCTCTCCATTCTGCCTGAAGAGGCGGAAGGAGGCGAGACATAAATGACAATCTTTCTCGTGATTGCCGGTATTGTGCTTTGCGTGCTTGGGTCAGCCTTCTTCTCTGCTTCGGAAATGGCATATTCTTCCTGCAGTGCACTGCGGCTTGAAAATCTGGAAGAAGAGGGCTCCAGACCTGCAAAGACAGCGCGCTATATTCTGGAGCATTTTGATGATACTCTGAGCACGATCCTGATTGGCAACAATCTCGTTAATATTGCAAGTTCTTCCCTTGCATCTGTTCTGCTGATTGTCCTGCTTGGGACGAAAGCCGGAGAAAAGTATGCCTGGGCAGCTACTGCGGTGATGACCATTCTTGTGATCATTTGCGGTGAGACAATCCCCAAAATCACGGCCAAAAAGAATGCAAACCGTTTTGCCCTCAGTTTTGCCTATCCGGTGCGCGTGCTGATGGTGCTTCTTGCACCGGTGGTGTGGATAGTTGTGAAGCTGATCCATCTGTTGATGCTTCCGTTTAAGGGTCCGGAGGAGGAAGAAGATCCTGAAGCTGCTGTGGAAGAACTCCAGAATATCATTGAAACCGCGGAGGATGAGGAAGTTCTTGACGAAGAACGCTCTGAGCTTGTCCGTTCTGCAATTGACTTTTCGGATATTATGGCTTCCGAGGTAATGACAGCCAGGGTAGACGTTTATGCGATCGACATAGAGGATGATTGGGAAAAAATCCTCACGCAGGTGGACGGATCCCCCTATTCCAGGCTTCCGGTTTACCAGGAGAGCATTGACAATATTATCGGAGTGCTCTATCTGAACCGTTTTCTGAAAGCACTAACGGAAAGCGATTATACGGATATCCGGTCACTTTTGATGCCGCCAGTATATATTTATAAGACAATGAAGCTTCCCGATGTCCTGAACAGGCTGAGAAAAGCAAAGCAGCATCTTGCCATTGTTTCGGATGAATACGGCGGTACGCTCGGCGTCGTCTCTATGGAAGATGTGATGGAACAGATCGTTGGAGATATCTGGGACGAGACGGACACCGTGGAACAGGAAGTCATCCAGCGTGCTGAGAATGAGTTTGAGCTGGACGGCGATATGGTTATTGCAGACTTTCTGGAGCTGGTTGGTATCCGGGAGGAAGACTTTGAAGCGGAAAGCGAAACGGTAGGCGGCTGGACAGTTGAAATGTTCGGGGAATTTCCCAAAGCGGGAGACAGTTTCTCCTATCAAAATATGGATCTCACCGTTCTTTCTATGGATGGGCGGAGAGTGGAAAAGGTTCTGGTAAAGCTCCATGAAAATCACTGATGCTCACATCCACTACTCCCCCCAGACCGGGCCGGAGTTTCTGACAGCTTTTCTTGATCGGACAGAGACGGATAGTGCGGTCATTCAGGCGGTGTCACATTCACGTTGTATCTCGCTGATTCCCGGGGCACTCGTGATGAAAGACCGGAACCCGGGCCGGTTTTATGTATTTGGCAGCCCGGATCTGAGCGAGTATTATCTTCACCCGGACAGTATCGGAGAGCATCTGGCAGAGTATATTTCACAGATCCTTGCCGCAGGCTGCGATGGAGTCAAATTACTGGAGGGGAAACCGCAGATGCGGAAAACCGTCCCTGTTCCGGATTTTGATTTGAACTGCTGGGAACCGTTCTGGGCTTATGCCGAAAAAGAAGCTGTGCCGATCCTCTGGCACGTAAACGACCCGGAAACAAACTGGTGCGCCAATCCGTCTCCCTGGCTGAAACGTCAGGGCTGGTGGTATGATGAGACCTTTATCAACAATGAAGAACAGTATGGTCAGGTCTTCCGTGTGCTGGAGAGGCATCCGAGCCTGAAAATCGTTTTTGCTCACTTTTTGTTTTTCTCTGCTCAGCTCGATCGGCTGGATGCCCTGATGAGCTGTTATCCGAATCTGATGGTGGATTTGACACCCGGCATTGAAATGTACGAGAATTTTTCCGCAAACATAAGCGGGGCAAAAACCTTCTTTGAAAAATACCATGACAGAATTGCGTATGGTACAGATATTGGCGGGCGCTGTGTTCTGACCAATGAAGGGGAACCGTTTAATGAGAAGGAAAACCTCCTTCGCCCGCAGATTGTACGGCGATTTTTAACCATGGAGGGAGAAGAAACTGTTTCGGCCGACGGGGAATTCCTGCACGACAGGGCACCGTTTGTCATGCACGGCCTTGGCCTCTCCGGAGACCGGCTGGAAGAAATAATGGATCGCAACATCCGTGCTTTTATCGGAGGAGATCCAAAACCTGTGGATGCGGAAGAAACGCTGATGCTCTGTGCATATCTGCGTGAAAAACTGGCTGAGATGACTTCCCGCGACGAGGCATTTCACCCGGATGCTTCCGAGATTGACATGGCAGAGCGGTATTTCAGCAAAAAATACTATGAAGATTGAGAGACTAAGAGATCAATAATGGGAACCATTACAGCAAAAACACCCTGGCAGGCCGCTATGGGCGACATTCCGATGCACCTGGAGTATTTCGAAGGCTCCATGTTCGATAAAGTAAAAGATATTGCAGACCGGTATCCCAACTATATCGCATTTGACTTTATGGGCAGGTCCACAACCTATCGGAAGATGGTCGAGCAAATAGAAAAATGCGCGAAGGCGCTGAAGACTATCGGTGTGCGGGAAGGGGATCGTGTAACGATCGCTCTCCCGAATTGCCCGCAGGCAATCTATATGTTCTATGCTGTCAATCTGGTCGGTGCAGTGTGTAATATGATCCACCCGCTCTCTGCAGAGAAAGAAATTGAGTTCTATCTCAATGCTTCCCGCAGCGTTACGGCAATTACACTGGATCAGTTTTACCACAAGTTTGAAAATATCCGCCAAAACACCGGCATTATCAATACCATTATTGCTTCTGTAAAGGATGAGCTCAGCAAACCCGTCCGTGCCGGCTATATGCTGACGGAAGGCAGGAAGATTCAGAAAATCCCAAAGGATGCCCCCGTGATCCGCTGGCGTGATTTTATGGCAATGAGCCGGTTCTGTTTCTACAACTATAAGGTGGAACGCAAGAGTGATAATCCGGCTGTAATACTGTATTCCGGTGGAACAACTGGCACGACAAAAGGAATTGTCCTCACCAATAAGAACTTTAATGCACTTGGCCAGCAGGTGCGGGCAACAAATCCGATGTTCCGCGAGGGGGATAAGATGCTTGCCGCGATGCCGGTTTTTCATGGCTTCGGGCTCGGCGTCTGTATCCATACCATGCTTTCCCAGGGCGGTAGATGTATTCTTGTGCCCCGTTTCACGGCAAAAAGCTATGCAAAACTGATCGTTAGATACCACTGCAATTTTATAGCCGGTGTGCCCACCCTGTATGAAGCGCTTCTGCGCCTGCCCACGATGGACGGGGCAGACCTGAGCTGCCTGAAAGGCGTTTTTTCGGGAGGAGACTCGCTCTCCGTTGAGCTGAAAAAGAAGCTGGATAAATTCCTCTATGATCATAAGGCTACCATACAGGTGCGCGAGGGATATGGTACCACGGAAACCGTAACGGCTTGCTGCCTGACGCCTCCGACGATGTTCAAGGAAGGCAGTATCGGCATCCCCTTCCCGGATACCTATATCAAGATTGTGGAACCCAACACCGATCGGGAACTCCCGTACGGAGAAGAAGGTGAAATCCTTCTTGCCGGGCCGACAGTGATGCAGGAATATATGGACAATCCGGAAGAGACAGCCCAGACGCTCCGCAAACATGCGGATGGGCTGACCTGGGTTTATACCGGAGATCTCGGCACGATGGATGAGGAAGGCTTTGTCTACTTCAAAGGGCGTGCCAAACGCATGATAGTTACCTCCGGCTACAATGTCTATCCCGGGCAGCTTGAGAATATCCTTGATGCGCATGAGGCAGTGCAGATGAGCTGTGTGATTGGCGTGCCGGATGCATACAAAATGCAGAAGGTGAAGGCATTTGTCAAGCTGTCGCCGGACGTTCCTGCAACGGACGAGACGAAACAGAAGCTGCTGGACTACTGCCGCAAGCATATTGCGAAGTATGCCATGCCGTATGATATCGAATTCCGCACCGACCTCCCAAAGACACTGGTAGGCAAAGTTGCTTATCGTGTGCTGGAGGAGGAAGAACTGGCAAAGATCAAAGCGGCTGAGGAAGAAAAAGCATAAGTGCATAAAAGAGCTATCTGTTATGCAAAAACATATTGCCAGGTAACTGAATCAAACTCATTAAAGAAAATCAGGAGGTAAGCGTATGGCAAGAGATTATAAGGGCACCGGTAAGAAAGCCGAAAAACAGGGCGAAGGCCTTGGCGGCGGTCCGGTAGGCAGCTCCGGCGGATATTCCGGACGCCCGGGAGGATCGCAGCCGAGTCAGAACAGACCGTCAAGCGCTCCGCGGCCCGGCGGCCCGCAGAATCCCGGCGGCCCCAACAGGCCGGATAATGGAGAACGTGCATCGGCAGGTCCGGATCGTTCCGGCGGAAGCGGCATGCTGCTGGCAGGCCTTGCCTATCTGTTGCTGGGCAAAAAGAGCAATGGACAGAGAAGCAGCGGCCTCGGAAGCATCCTCCGCATTGTAGTGATTCTTTTCATTGTAGTAACGCTGTTCAAGTCGTGCACAGGCGGGCTGATGAATACGGGCGATCAGTATTACAGCGGTTCCAATAACACTGTGATTGCAACTGCAGCGCCTACTCCAGTACCGACTCCAGTACCGACCCCGGTGCCAACACCCCGCCCCACTCCGGCACCGACTCCTAAGCCTACACCTGTTCCGACTCCGACGCCGGCATTGACGAGTTCTTCCGGCTACACGGGCAGCTTTGCCAGCAACAGTTATTTTGCCGGCAACGGGGGCAGCTTCGGCAGCGGTTCCGGCAGCACAGGGCTCGACCTCAGCGCGCTCTTTGGCGGATATCCGACGGTCAACAACGGTTCCTATACTTCTTCAACGTGGAACGGCGGCAGCAACACCGGCGTTGAAAACAACACGGTGACCGACGGCGCAAGAGCAAAATTCACCACCATCAAAGGCAACGGGGCGGATACCGTTACGATCATGGTGTTCATGTGCGGCACGGACCTGGAATCCAACTACTCCATGGCAACGAAGGATCTTCAGGAAATGGCAAATGCCACCATCGGAGACAATGTGAATATCATTGTCTATACCGGCGGCTGTTCTCAGTGGAAGAACAATCTTGTCAGCAGCAGAACCAACCAGATCTATAAGATTGAAAACGGCGGTCAGTTCCGCCTGCTCAACGATAATGTCGGCAACAAGCCGATGGTTACGCCTTCCACACTCTCAGAGTTTATCCGCTTCTGCGCACAGAACTATCCGGCCAATCGCAATATGCTGATCCTCTGGGATCACGGCGGCGGATCCATCACCGGCTATGGTTACGACCAGAAGTTCAAGAGCTCCGGATCCATGACGCTCGATGGTATTGACCAGGCTCTTGCAGAGGGCGGCATAACCTTTGATGTGATAGGGTTTGACGCCTGCCTGATGGCAACGGTTGAAACCGCCCAGATGGCTTCCAAGTATGCTGACTACATGCTTGCTTCCGAGGAATCAGAGCCGGGAATCGGCTGGTATTATACCGACTGGGTTACGCTTCTCAGCAGAAATACCTCCACACCGACGGTGACAATCGGCAAGCGGATTGTGGATGACTTTGTTACGCAGTGCAGCCGCCAGTGCCCGGGGCAGGACACCACTCTGTCCCTTACGGATCTCGCAGAGTTTGCATATACGGTTCCGCCGCTGCTCAGCGACTGGTCAGACGCAACTGTCTCCCTCATCCAGAGTGACTACAGAACCGTCTCCCGCGCCCGCGGCAGCGCCAAGGAATTTGCGGAGAGCTCACGCATCGATCAGGCGGACCTTACCAGCATTTGCTATAACCTGAACAACAGCGAGAGCAAAGCCCTTATCAATGCGCTTCTCGGAGCAGTCAAGTATAACAAGACGTCCAATACCGTGAGAAACGCCTATGGCCTTTCCATCTACTTCCCGTATCGCAGCATGTCTTCGGTCAAGAAGGCGGTCAACACCTATTCCAAGATCGGCATGGGTGACAGCTACTCCCGCTGCGTGCAGGCATTTGCAACCTATGCATCCTCCGGTCAGGCCTCTTCTTACAGCAACGGTTATTCCTCCGGGCTTGGCTCACTGCTTTCCGGCCTTTCCGGATACAGCACCTCCGGCTCCGGATCTTCCGGATACGGCAGCGGTTCCGGGTATTCGTCCGGTTACGGTTCAAGCTCCTACAGCAGCTCCTATGATACATCCGAGTTGATCTACGCCCTGCTCGGCCAGATGATGTCCGGCCGTAGCCTGGAAAATGTGGAAGGGCTGACGGAAGAGAATTCCGACTTTATCGCGGAGACCTTCAATAGCGGCACGCTTGACGCGCGCAGCGTGGCAGACTATGTCAGCGCCAACACCTTTGACGCCTCCCTGCTGAACTGGGTTCCCGGAGAGGACGGAGTACCTGAGATGCTGCTTCCGCAGGATCAGTGGAATCTCATCTCCGAGCTGAAGCTCAGTGTCTTCCGGAATGACGGTGAAGGCTTCATTGACCTCGGCTTGGATCTTTACGAAGGCTTCTTTAAGCCCAACGGAGCCCTCAGTGGTGAGTACGACGGCGGCTGGCTGCACATCAACGGGCAGGAAGTTGCCTATTACCAGATGTACACCGTCGTTGCGGAGGACGGTACGAGAGTTACGCTCGGCAGAGTGCCCTGCCTCTATAACGGACAGCGTGCAAATCTGCTGATCGAAGTCGTCAATGATGAACCCGCTGTAGTCGGCGTATGCTTCAATTATGACGACGATCCCGAGATCCTGACCTACGCCAAAGCTGCAACCGAGTATAACAGCACCGATACCGTAACCTTCATCGCAGACTATTATACCTACGACAACGTCTATGAGAATACCTACCGCATCAGTGACGAGTTCACGGTAGGCGATGGTCTGGAAGCATCCTTCATGTATGTTGCCGATGTGGAAGAAATCAACCCCTGCTACCGCTTTACCGACTTCTACGGCCAGGAATACTGGACACCCGTAATGAGTACTGCGGCATAAAAAACAATCTAACACAAAAACAAAGGCGTTGTCTCAAAAAGCCAAAACGGCTTAAGAGAGGCAACGCCTTTCCATATTTTACCCTCGGAGATTAAGTGGTTTTGTTTAAACAATCCTGAGCTTTTTACCTATACTAAGCTCGCGACAAAGCACCAAGATCGAGGTAAAGCGTTGTCTTCGCGAGCCTTTGGATAGCACTAATCACGGGGTAACGGAACAGCAACTTTGAGCTTTAATTCTACCGAAGGTCTTTGGTGAATAGTGCTCGGATAGCATTCAGAACGGCCAGCACCATCACGCCTACATCCGCAAAAATCGCCAGCCACATATTTGCAACGCCGACTGCACCGAGAGCCAGGCAAAGCAGTTTGACGCCGATTGCAAAGTAAATGTTCTCGTAAACAATTCGCATGCATTTCTTCGCAATGCGGATGGCGAGAGCTATTTTTTTCGGGTCATCATCCATCAGCACAATATCCGCAGCTTCAATGGCTGCATCCGATCCCATAGCGCCCATGGCAATGCCGATATCAGCCCTGGAGAGTACCGGCGCATCATTGATGCCGTCGCCGACAAACGCAAGCACGCTCTTCTCTTCCTTTTCCCGCAGCAGTTGTTCCACTGCTTCAACTTTGTCCACAGGCAGCAGCTCTGCCTGCACTTCATCGATTCCGAGCTCCTGCGCTACAGCGGATGCAACAGGTGCCGCGTCCCCGGTGAGCATAACGGTTTTTTTGACACCTGTGCGGTGCAGAGCTTCAATTGCCTCCCTGGCTGTGGGTTTGATGACGTCTGAAATCACAATGTGACCCGCATAAGTCCCATCAATTGCCACATGCACGATTGTGCCGACATGGTGACAGTCAATGTGCTGAATACCGAGGCTGGCCATCAGTTTTCCGTTGCCGACGGCGACCTGTTTGCCGTCGACTGCAGCCGTTATTCCGTTTCCGCCGATTTCCATTACATCGGTAACCCGGTCACGGTTCAACTGGTGATCGGAAAGAGAGGCTTTGCTCTCCTGCCCGCGCACACCCTCCAGATAGGCAGTGCAGATACTTTTGGCGATCGGATGCGTGGAGAACAACTCGGCATGTGCGGCATATTCCAGCAGCTTTTCGTCCTCCAGCGGGCTGTGATGGATGGCCCTGACTTCAAAAACACCCATAGTCATCGTGCCGGTTTTGTCAAAAGCAACCGTTTTTGTACCCGATAGTGCTTCCAGGTAATTGGAGCCTTTTACCAGCACGCCTTCTCTGCTGGCACCGCCGATTCCGGCGAAAAAGCTCAGCGGGATGCTGACAACCAGTGCACACGGGCAGCTGATCACAAGAAATGTCAGCGCGCGGTAGATCCAGCTTGCCCACATGGGGGGCTTCCCCAGAAGAAGCAGCACGACGGGAGGCAAAACAGCGAGAGCCAGAGCACTGAAGCAGACCGCGGGGGTGTAGATCCTTGCAAACCGGGAGATGAAATCCTCTGAGCGGGATTTTTTGGAGGTCGCATTTTCTACCAGATCAAGGATTTTGGAAACCGTAGATTCACCAAATTCCTTCGTCGTCCGGATTCTCAGCACGCCGTTGAGGTTGATGCATCCGCTGACAACTTCGTCCCCGTCCTGTACTTCGCGCGGGATGCTCTCACCGGTCAGCGCGCTGGTATCCAGTGTGCTGAGCCCATCGACAATAACACCGTCGATCGGGATTTTCTCCCCCGGCTGGACAACGATGACTGTCCCGATAGCGACCTCGTCCGGATCGGTTTTTACCAGCTCACCATCCTGCTCAATGTTGGCGTAGTCCGGCCGGATATCCATCAGCGCACTGATGTTTCTTCTGCTCTTGCCGATGGCGTAGCTTTGGAACAGCTCACCAATCTGATAGAACAGCATGACGGCGATGGCTTCCGTGTAGTCACCGCTTTTCTCAATCAGTGCAATGGCGATTGCCCCGATCGTTGCGATCGCCATCAGGAAGTTTTCGTCGAATACCTGCCGCTTGCAGATGCCCTTCCAGGCTTTCCGGAGAATATCATATCCGATCGTCAGATAGGGGATCAGATACAGCAGAAACCAGATCGGCTCATGCACCCGGTCACTGAATGCCTTATAGGCGAAGTGCAGAACGATCATTAGTACGGCGGAAATAATGATACGCATCAGCATCTTCTTTTGTTTTATACTCACAGGGATCGCCGTCCTTCTTTGAACAAGTGAACAAATGTTCATAACTTATGAAGATATTATAAAATTCCTGCTTCCGTTTGTCAAGTGTTTTTTGCTGAAACGGAAGCAGGAATTTTGATTATTGCATCGTAACTGTTCAGCCCCATCCTTCCCGCTAAACTTAGCTCGCGACGGAGCACTCAAATCGAGGTACAAACGTTCCCTTCGCGAGCATCACGACGCGCGACCTGACGTGCGACGCTCCTTGCCTCGCGTGCTGTGCACTCATTACGAAGCGGCTGAACAGTTACTCCATGTTCTTAATCTGGTTTTGGATTAACCCGCCGACAGTGTCCGCCAGTCGATCAAAGCTCTGGATGCGGACAAAGTCCTTGCCGTATACCATTTTGGCTGACGGTACATCCTCATCATTTCCGGTAAAAATACAAATCACGGAAATCCCGTCCGCTCTTGCCCGGCGAACCTCCATCGCCGTGTCAGTCAGGCCGGCAAGCGCTTCATAAGGCTGCGGCATCTCGCCGTGTGCGGAATGAAGTTTGATCACGTCATTCGGCTTGACGTCGGACAGCACGATCAGCAGCTTGTTCTCGTACGGCGCACTCTGGATCAGAAAATGCGCTGCCCGGATTGCGAGGCCGTCCCGGTTACAGCCATTTGAAACATAATCAAAGATTTTTCTGTTGTCATGAGGTTTCCCGTATTCCCGGAAAGTTCTGAGAATGGTATACCCCGTCATGGAACAGAACGACATGACCCTGCAAGGAATATGGCATTGCGCCAGGCTCTCCGCAATGATGTATCCCTGTGACGAAATGATTTCCTGGCGGTTTTTCTGGGAGGTGGAGGCATCGAGCAGGATGTCCACACAAAGGTTGCCGGCGTCATTGTGTTCATTCTTCCGGAAGACGGCCTCCTCACCAAATTTCTCCGCACGCCAGACGGTCCGCCCGTTCAGGCGGCCGGTATTCGCTTTGATGGGAGACGGGTCGAGATGCATCAGCACGGAATTGCGGATATTCCCGGAGAGCTTTGAAATTGCAATGCGGTTTCGGATCAGATAATCCTGATAGTATTTGCGGTTGTTCTCCATCTGTGCAGCTTCCCGCTGGCGGGCGAGAGCTTCAAAAGCATTCTGAATGCTGGCGGATGTGGTAATATCTCCGTAAGTGAAAAGCAGATGGCAGCCGTCATGGCTGTCCGAACAGAGGTTTTTTTCGATTTCCAGTGTGCGCTGGGGAGAAAATGCGGAACTGCCGAATTTAGCTTCAATAAAAGCCCGGAGCTCGGCTGCAGACAGCGTTGTCCTGACTTCAAGTTTCTCTTCGCCGCTCTCGGCAGAGACACCTCCATAGAGGTTCTCCGGGTGTTCAGCAAAACCGATACCGAATTTTCGGTAACGTCCTTTTCCGGCACGTTTTCCGTGGATTTTGAATCCCGGCAGCGCAAACTGATGTTTTTTATGCTTTTTTTCTTCTGCAACAATCTGGAACCACCGCAGGAATAATTCCTTTGTCCGGGCAGCTACGGCTGCTGTGTCCAGCTCGGGAGAGAACTCCAGTTCGTCCAGAAGTTTCCGGTCATACCTGGAAACGGGATTTTCCTGGCCGAGCACATGCATCCAGTGGGCAAGGGAGAGAGAGGAGAGAAAATCGAGATCCTCTGTCAGTATGCCTTTGTTCTGCTCCACATAGGAGGCAGCATAGGCCTGCCTCAGCTGGGAAAGCACGGGCCGTTCTTTGGCCTCTTTCTGGAAGACACAGTTTTCCAGCCCCAGCCACATCAGGCCCTCGTATGTGTCGCTCTCTTCATATTGCTGAAAACTGTGCAGCACTTCCTCCAGAACAGGATAATCGTAGTGCTTTCGCACAGCGCCGATGATACAGTTCCAGTAAAGATCGGCAATCCCGTCGCGGTCATAGGCTTTGAAATCCGGGCTGAAAGAGTAGTTCCCGGCACAGCTCCAGATTATATTTTCGGCTCGCTTCTTCTGAAGCTCTGTGATTTCCGGGGTCATTTGTTGCTGATGCCCTCATTCTGTAAAGATTCCGATAGATCGGTCATGGTGCACTCCTGAGACAGATCTGGTTTCAAGTTCTGTGCCATTATACATCCTGCCTTTCCGGGTGGCAAGAGAGCAAAACACTTGCCAAGCCAAAAAAGCTATAGTAAAATAAAACCATATCAATCCTGGAAAACAGAGGGGATAAGCCATGAAAACACTCGTGGAACTGTATGACGAATGCCCGATTGAAAACGTCCTTGCGGCAGATACCTTCTGCCCGGAAAGAACGGTTTATCTCTGCCCTTCCGAAATCGCGCAGGACAAGGAAAAACAGAAGCGGCTGCAGGAATACTTCAGGCACCGCGGGCTGAATATGGAGACGGTTTTCCTTGACACCAGCCTCTTTCATACCGATAAGGTGATCCGTCAGCTTCAACGTGTTGCAGAAACATATCCGGACTGTGCCATTGATATTGCCGGGGGCAGCGATGCCGCGCTCTTTGCGGCCGGTTACTTCTGCCGGGAGACGGATATCCCCGTCTTCACGCACAGCCGGAAAAAGCAGAAGTTCTTTTCAATCAACAATGCCGGCTTTGCCCATCATCTTCCTTTTTCCGTGCAGTATTCCGTGCAGGATTTCTTCCTGATGGCATACGGGGACATGAAGACCGGCCGTGTAACAAACGATGCGCTGGTAGAGCGGGAAGGCATGATCAGCAGCTTTTTTGCCGTGTTCCTGAAACACCGGAAAAAGTGGAACCACATTGTCACCTGGTTCCAAAGAGCTTCCCAGAGCGAGAAAAACGGGGAGATCTCCCTGTCTGTTCACTCGGATTTTTATGTCAAAGGGGAACGCGGCTCCAGAATTCCCGCCAACAAAGAAGCTCTGAAAGACTTTGAAAGGATAGGCTTTCTTACTGATCTGGTAATTGAAGACGATACAAGCGTCTCCTTCCGCTTTAAAGACACCTGGACACGCTATTGGCTGCGTGATCAGGGCAGCGTGCTGGAGATCTATGTCTGGAAAGCCTGCCGGGATGCAGGGATTTTCTATGATGTTACCTGCAGCACGGTTGTGGAATGGGACAAAGGGAACAACGGAGAGAAGGTTACCAATGAGATTGACGTGATGGCTGTGAAAGCAACCTCTATTCCTGTCTTTATCTCCTGCAAAACCTGCGCAATTGACACGGATGCCATCAACGAGCTAGCCATCCTGCGGGATCGCTTTGGAGGCAACGCGGCGAAGGCTTTCATTATCTCCACCGAAAACTGCCGTGCCATTACACGCCGCCGTGCAGACGCGCTAGACATCGATGTCATCACTCTCAACGATATCCGCTCCTGGCGTCTTGCAGAACAGATCAAGTCCTTGGCATGAAGAACCGTCCTTGTGTCTTCCAGATAAAAACAGCAGAGACTGCGTCGCCCGGTATAAGGTGATGCAGTCTCTGCTAATTATGATCGGCCATTAACCTGATTTTCATGCTGTTCCTCAACCCCGGCCTTCTCTGTAGATTTCGTAGTATTCCTTCAGCATAACAGACAGTTTTTTCATGACAATAGCCTTCTTTCTTTTTGTATTTTTTATCTGTCCCTCAGGACGATTGTAATATACCACAGACCTTTATAATATGCAAATACTTATTTTAAAGCTAAGTTATTCGAAATTAATATGATAGACCGGGCCGATGCACATCAGCCCCAATCTTTTTTACTTTAACTGTTCAATTCTGTCTTTACCACTATACTTTGCTCGCGACGGAGCACCTAAAACGAAGCACAATATTCACTTCGCGAGCATCAGGATGCAATGATAACGAGGTGATTAAACAATTTCTTTTTATCATCGAGATTTATGGTTGATAATTTTTCATAATCTCAAGAATATCCGTTTTATAAACGTTTCCGTTCAGCACATCCCCATTCGGAGAGAAGGAAATCGCTCTGATATCTCTCGGGTCGTCTTCATAAGGGGATGATTCAACCACATTCTCATCAAAGAACTCACGGAGATATTTCAGTGCGTTTCCGCTGGGGAAGACAGCATTGCCGGAGCCGATCGGGATTCCCATCGGCTCAAATTCCCGAATGATCTCTATTGTCCGGATATTATAGGGATTTTGATCCTCTGGGCTGACAAGCCATGCAGGGCTCAGCCTGATCGGGATCCCTGATATTTTGGTACATTCGGCAAAGTATTTGACCGGTTCCAGCGGAATGGTTTCCTGATGAAAGGCATCCACAGACAGGAGCAGATCATTGACCCCGCTGCCTGCAACTTCCCGGACGACTTCTTCTATCCTTTCATGCTTTTTTGAGAAATAGCCGTTTGTGATCACTTGCCTCTTGCTGATTTCCATGTCCTTCGCAGCTTTGTGGATTGCGCAGACCACGTCCGGATGCAGCAGCGGCTCTCCGCCGAAGGTCATCAGGGATGTGATTTTATAATTCTCACAGATTTTCCGGACAGATTCGACGGCGATTTCTGCATCGATATATTCTGTATAATTGGCATGATCGCCTTCCGAGCAGTGTTTGCACCTTCCCGTGCAGGCCATCGTCACGATGAATTCAATCCGATTCAGATTCTTTAGGTATTCGTTCATATGATCCTCATATTTTCTCAGTATATTCCTCGACATTTTCTGTCAGCTGTTTGAGAAGTTTTTCCACAACAGAATTGAGTTTTTCCGGTGTAACAGGTTCATACTAAAAAACTGATGCTTCAGTGGGATGGAAAAAGGAGTTATTGAGGATCATGAATGAGGTAACGCGGTGCGCTATCCAGTTTAATAAAGTCATGAGTATCAAAATACTCTATCATTACGTTCTGCGCACTTGATGCCAGTTCTGTCGGCTCACCGTTTTTTTCAACCTCTTCGACGGATATACCGAGAAAATGTTCTATACTGCAGAAAAAATAACTCTGCATTGCAGCATGGTATACTTCTTCATCCTGTACATCTTTTCCGTCTATTGCAAGCCTGAGAATTTCGCCGGTGCTGCGGTCATATTCACAGAAAAAGCCATCGGAAAACTGGAACCACTCCGTGTACACGTTTTCATCAAAAGCATCTTCACGCATCAGATAATTCACGATTTTTCTGAGCTGGGCGCCGTTCAGGCCGAAACCGATCATCGAACTGCTGTATGGAAACGCTATCATGAAGTCTTCCAGGGTAACGATCGGGCCCAGTGATTCTGCCCTGATGGAGCCCGAAGCGATCAGAGCGAGATCGACATCGAGCTGTGCTCTCATACCCTCTGCTATCAGGTCACCGAGTTCCGTCTCCATGTCGCGGCGCGGATGCGTGTATTCCCGTGCAAATCGCGTCAGGATACGCCGATACTTGGCATCTGTGACCGTCTTGTATTTTTCAATGACTTCTTCCAGCGCCGTATCACGCGGGCAGTACTCCTCTGTGATCGGGATCAGTTTCCATGAGTACGACTCGATCAGCTTATTGCACACGTCGAATGCAATATCGAAACGGCCTATCTGATCTGTCCCGACTGCAGCCTGCACGATCGGGATACCTGCAACTACACATGGCTCCTCAAGAGTCGTATGGCTGTGTCCGCCGATGATAATATCGATATCGCAGCTCGGGCCAAGCGCCTCGGCCAGCTTTTTGTCTTCTTCAAACCCGATGTGCGTCAGAAGAACGGTCATATCAATATTGAATGTCCTATAGGCGTCTGTGACCTTGCGGACCTCCTCTGCAGTTTCCCGAATGTCGATCAATGATCCGATCAGTTCTTCCGCTTTTGTTTGCGGTAGAACGTCTTTCGTTATGATCCCGATGAACAGAATTCTCAGTCCGCCGGCTTCCAGAACGATATGAGATCTGAAAAGACGTGAACCGTTGAGCGTTTCATAGATATTTGCATTTATGATCGGGAAGTTGGCGCATTTTTCCAGGAAAAGCAGATGGGTAAGCCCGTAATCAATTTCATGGTTTCCGACAGTTACGACGTCAGGAGCAAGAAGATTCATAATTTCAATGGTAGAGATCCCCTTAAACTCGCTGTCGATGAGCGAACCCCTGAACATATCTCCCGCGATTGCATAGATGACATTCGGCTCCTCATTTCTGACCTTGTTGATATAGCCGGAAAGCATTGAGACGCCTCCGAGCAGGCCGGAGTCGACCTCTTCCGCCAGAAAACCGCCGTGCAGATCATTCGAATGGAGAAGAGTCAGCTTTTTCAGATGGCTGATCTTCAGTTTATTGGGATCTACATGATCCAGATACTGCATTCTCTGCTTTCTGCGTTCTTTTGCCGCCTGCAGATTGCGGATAAAATCCTGTTCCTTCAATTCCATCTGATAGTCCTGCTTCTGCTCATAAAGCTCTTCCAATTCCGTCAGATCCCGATGCATCATCACAACCGACTCCTTCTATACAAATC
>JAFQZI010000082.1 GCA_017406005.1 Oscillospiraceae bacterium
AAAAGACTTTACCAGTACACAGGCTGCAGCAGGTGCAGCACAACAGAGCAGTGCCGCAGTGGCACAGCAGAAAGGATAAAACATTATGGCAGAAAACACATCCATCCCTACCCTCACGCTTGATCCGAATGCTACACAGGTACAGGCACAGGCAGTGTCCCTCGAGGAGGAAATCAAACAGGCAGTTGAAACAGAAGAACCGGCAGTCGAGAAAATCGAGCTGGAGAAGCTCTCTCCTGAAGAACAGGCTGCTGTCAAGGAATTCTCTTCCCAGATTGACGTGATGAACACCGAACAGGTGATGAATTACGGCGCTGCAGCCCAGAAGAATATCTCTGAGTTTTCCGATGCTGCCCTCAGCACCGTGAAAACAAAAGATCTCGGAGAAGTCGGCAACATGCTTTCTGAGCTTGTTGTAGAGCTGAAGGGTATGAAGTTTGAAGAAAAGGAAAAGGGCCTGAAAGCACTCTTCAAAAAGGGCCAGAACAACCTGGAATCCCTGAAAGCTCAATATAATGTCGCCGAGGCAAATGTTGACAAAATCGTCGAAGCTCTTGAAAATCACGAGATCGTTCTGATGAAGGACATTTCTCTGATGGACAAAATGTATGACAAAAACTCGGAATACATGAAAGAGCTGACGATGTATATCCTCGCCGGCAAACTTAAAATCGAAGAGCTGCGGAATGTGGAGCTCCCTGCCATGCAGAAAAAGGCCCAGGAATCCGGTCTGCCCGAGGACGCCCAGGCAGCAAGCGATTTCGCCAACATGATCGGCCGCTTTGAGAAGAAGATTCATGACCTGGAACTCACACGCATGATCTCTGTTCAGATGGGCCCGCAGATCCGTATGATTCAGAACAATGACTCTCTGATGACGGAGAAAATCCGCACCTCCATCAACAACACCATTCCCCTCTGGAAAAACCAGATGGTGCTTGCGCTTACCATGTATCATTCCGATGAGGCGATGAAAGCCCAGCATGAGGTCAGCGAGGTGACCAATGAACTTCTGCAGAAAAACGCCGAGAAGCTTCATCAGGGCAGCGTCGCTGTCGCAAAAGAGGCTGAACGCGGTGTTGTTGACATTGAAACCCTTCAGAAGACCAACCTTGAACTGATCAGTACCCTCGAGGAAGTCCGCCAGATTCAGGATGACGGTCGTACCCGCCGTGCTGCTGCAGAAAAAGAACTGGAAAAGATCGAAGGCGAGCTGAAGCAGAAGCTTCTTGAAATTAAAGGCTAAGTCAGATTATATATTTTAAGATAACGGAGAACAAACTGTGTCAATAGAAAACGGCAGAGCTTATTTCAGGGCTCTCGGCATGGAAGACAGAGTAAGGGAATTTGACGTATCTTCCGCTACGGTAGAGCTTGCAGCACAGGCTCTCGGTGTGGAAGGCGCCCGTATTGCGAAAACGCTCTCTTTTAAACTTCCGGAAGAAAAACCCATTCTGATTCTGGCTGCCGGGGATGCCAGAATCGACAACCACAAATACAAAGAAAAGTTTCACACCAAAGCAAAAATGCTGACCCCGGACGAAGCATTGGAATACGTTGGGCATCCGGTCGGCGGGGTCTGTCCCTTTGGAATAAAGGACGGTGTGGATGTCTATCTCGATGAAAGCCTGAAACGGTTTGAAACTGTATTTCCGGCTGTCGGCAGCGCTTCCAGTGCGATAGAGTTGAATCTGGATGAGCTGTATGAAACTTCCAAAGCACTTGAATGGATTGACGTCTGCAAATTGCCTGAATAGTAACAGAACTAATACATTCAACAGAAAAGCTGCTTCCCAGCTAAAACACCGGGAAGCAGCTTTTCTACTATAATTATAAAACTATCTTGTTACAATCTCAACCGGAACGTTGAGGATCTTGGCAACTTTGAGGATCGTATCGATGTGGTGTCCTGTCGCTTCGGCAAAGTGATGTGTCGGCCCGGCAAGGCTCCAGCGGTTAACAAATTCCCTTGCGCCGCAGGTAAACCTGACACGATTGTTGGTATCTCCGATAGAGAGCACCTTCCCATCGATATTCTCGGCTTCCGCAACGATAAACTTAAAGTTTCCGTCCCCGTCTTGTGTAATGGCAAGATAGGTAACAGGACCAAGCTTCGGGTAGAACTGGGTAAGATAACCGCCGCCTGTTTTACCATGGAAAACTTTGACGATCTTCATCGTCGGTTTCTTTCCAGAGATCCTGTGATCACCCGAGCCGCTGTGCCCTATAATAGCAGTGTCATCATTGAAATCAATGGAATACATTTCAGCAAGCTGGCCTTCTCCGGCAATCGTACTGAGAATACTCATTCCCATAGCAACTTTCATATCACCCTCGACAGCACAAGCTGTGCCCTGTTTGATGAGCATGGAGAAAGCCGGGATCAGCATGCTGTCAAGTACTCCCGCTTTCCCTTGAGCAAAGCCGTCATAATGGGATGCAATCAGGCCGAGTTTCTCATCTTTGACCCACTGTTCGAAGGCAACCACATATTTGGCCATCTCCCAGACTTCTTCTATACTTCCGCCACCCTCAATATCAAAGGTGTCCAGAATGTCTTCGGCTTTCGCACGGATTGCAGCTTCATCGGTGATATTGTCCGCAATCGCCCACATTTTTTCCCAGTCGAACTGCTTGGTATAGAGGAACATACGACGATAGAGATTGGTCTCATCAATATAGAGATCCATCATACCGGGATATGGCCTTCCAATCTGGGCAATGTTGGTATCGCGGAAGCGCCTGCGAACCTGGGCTGCTCTGCACCAATCCTCAATCTCTTTCTGCACTTGTGAATCTCCGCCTTCAACGACTCCGGTAATCACATCAAACCGCTTACCGAAACGTTGAAGATCTGCTGCACTCTCCCCGACTGCCCCACAGGCATACCCTTCTCCAAGCCAGGAGGCAATATCCGTATGGTCGTAGTCAAGTGCCTTGAGTTTCTGGACATTTACAAGAATTACAGGAACATCCAGATCACGGATAGCCGGCAGCATATTGTATGATGTGGCATAGGTCAGAAGCTGCATAAATACAAGATCCACATCCGCTGCGCGGAACTTATCCCCTGCAGCCTGGGACTGTTCTTTTGTTGTAATAAGCCCGCCGTCGATCACCTCAACCGTATCGGGGATGGTCTTTTTAAATGCCTCATACTGTGCCTCAAATTCCGGCACAAGGGATGGGAACTGGGGCAGATAAGCACCCAGTGCGATGGAAAATACACCGACTCTTGCTTTGGTATTGACTAACATGGAGTACCTCCTTAAAAAGTATTAATGAATCTTCATGGCCGAAATTCAGCCTTTGAGACAATGGAGTAAGAGCTTCGCTTAAGCTTTTGTAACACGGAAGAAATTCTTCTTGCCGCGCTTCACGAGAATACCTGCTTTGAGTTCTTCATCGGAATACGTCTTTTTAAAGTCCGTAACTTTCTCATCATTCACGGTTACTCCGCCCTGCTGGATATTCCGTCGAGCATCTCCATTGGAAGAGCAGAGCCCTGTCTTTACAAGAATCGTTACGATATCTGAAGCATCATCCGCAGAGAGTTCGTAGGAAGGAATATTCTCCAGATCCCCGGCTCCGCCGAAGAGTGCTTTTGCGGCTGCTTCTGCTTTTTTCGCCTCTTCTTCTCCATGGACAAGGGTTGTAAGCTCGTATGCAAGAATCTCTTTTGCGCGGTTCAGTTCACTGCCTTCCCACTTGTCCATTTCATCAATCTGTTCAAGCGGAAGGAATGTAAGCATTCGGATGCATTTCAAAACATCTGCATCTCCAACGTTGCGCCAATACTGATAAAAATCATACGGAGATGTCTTATTCGGGTCAAGCCATACAGCGCCGGACTGCGTCTTCCCCATTTTTTTGCCTTCTGAATTGAGAAGGAGCGTAATCGTCATAGCCTGCGCCTTGGCGTCCTGTTCTTCCAGGCCAAGCTTCTTGCGGATCAGCTCACGTCCGGCCAGCATGTTGGACCACTGATCATCGCCGCCGAACTGGAGATTGCAGCCGTACTTTTGATAGAGCACATAGAAGTCATACGCCTGCATGATCATATAGTTAAACTCAAAAAAGCTTAGACCCTTTTCCATACGCTGTTTGTAGCATTCGGCACGAAGCATATTGTTTACAGAAAAGTATGCACCGACCTCGCGCAGAAGTTCAACGTAATTCAGGTCAAGCAGCCAGTCAGCATTGTTAACCATGATGGCTTTGTCATCGGAAAAATCGATAAACCGGCTCATCTGAACTTTGAAGCATTCAATATTATGATCGATGATTTCTTTTGTCATCATGGGGCGCATATCGGTTCTGCCGGATGGATCGCCGACCATGCCAGTCCCACCGCCAAGCAGGGCAATCGGCTTGTTTCCTGCCTGCTGCAGACGCTTCATTAAACAAAGCGCCATAAAATGGCCTACATGTAGGCTGTCAGCTGTAGGGTCAAAGCCGATATAAAAGGTAGCCTGCCCGTTGTTGACCAGGTCTCTTACTTTTGCTTCATCGGTGATCTGTGCGATCAGGCCTCTTGCACGGAGTTCTTCAAAAATACCCATTTTCTTACCTCATTCTTTTGCTTTCTTTTTAAACTGTTCAGCAGCGGCAAGCTGTTCAGATGCCGCAGCAAGTGTAACATCAGTAATATAATCACCGCCGAAGAGGCGGGCGATCTCCTGTTTTCTTCCTTCCATATCAAGTACCGTGACCTTCGTAAAGGTTCTGCCGGAAGATTCCGATTTGGAAACAAGATACTGTGTGTCGGCCATGGCGGCAATTTGCGGAAGATGTGTCACACACATGACCTGACGGTTTTGAGAAACATTGTAGAGTTTCTCTGCAACGCGTTGTGCGGCAATCCCTGATACACCGGTATCGATTTCATCAAAAATCATGGTTTGAACAGGGTCATGCTCTGCAAAAACGTTTTTCAGGGCGAGCATGATACGGCTCAGTTCACCTCCGGAAGCAATCCGGCTGATACGGCCCGGATCTTCCCCTGCATTGGCAGACATCAGAAATCTTACAACGTCTGCTCCATCAGGGCCAAAACCGACCGTATTCTCGACCGATGTAAATTCAACCATAAAACGGACAGACGGCATATTCAATTCCCGAAGTTCTTTGATGATCCGTTTTTCCAGCACAGAAGCTGCAGTTCGTCGAGCTTTTGTAAGTTCTTCTGCCGCTTTCTTGCAGGTTTCTTTCTGTATTTTCAGATCACGCTTCAGCCGTGCAATTCTATCTTCAGAATACTCGATCTCCTCAAGTTTTTTTCGGGATTCTTCCAGCAGAGCGATCAGACCCTCCTCGTCCCGGCTGTACTTTCGGGAAAGTCTGTCGATCTGAGAAACACGGTTTTCCAGCAGATCGTATTCTTCCGGAGAAAAGTCAATCGAGGCCCGAAAGTCGGAAAGCGTTTCTGCCGCGTCTGAGAGAAGAAATGAAGCGTCATTCAGCGATTTTGCGGCAATTTCCAGGTCCGGGACGAGCCTTGCAGCACGATCGGCAAAATACTGGGCATTCTGCAGAAAGTTTTCGGCATTTTCTTCTCCATCGTGGAGAAAACCGAGGGCACTGTCAAGGGATTCCCGAAGTTTTTCCGAGTTACGGAGCAAATCCCGTCTTGCCGTGACAGACTCATACTCCCCTTCTTTCAGGTTGGCTCTTTCCAGTTCCTCAACACGAAAATGCAACGCATCACTCAGACGCTGTTTCTCTTCATCATTCATGGAGAGCTCTTTGAGTTCTCTGCGGATAGAAGTAAACTTTTCATACTCCGTTTGGTAAGCACGAAAAGGTTCTCCGGTTTCACCAAAACTGTCCAGAAAACCGAGATGGCTTTTCTCATCGAGAAGACGCAGCCCGTCATTCTGGCCATGGATATCTACAAGCTGGGAAGCGAGTTCACGAAGTTGGGAAGCTGTTACCGGAACACCGCACACCCTGGAAGAAGATTTCCCATCCGGAGTGATTTTTCTTTGAAGAATCAGCTCTCCATCATACGGGATATCGTTTTCAGAAAACCAGGGCAGTTCAGCATCAAGGTTGAAAGCCGCCGTTACAAGCCCGCTGGAAGCACCTTTCCGAACAAGTTCACGGCTGGTGCGATTGCCGAGGACAGCATTGATGGAGTCAATTACGATGGATTTTCCTGCACCTGTCTCTCCTCCGAGTACGTTCAGTCCCTTATCAAAAAGAATATCCGCATGCTCAATGACGGCAATATTTTCTATATGCAGCTCACTTAACATAGCGCTTTACCAGACTTCAGAATTCGAATTATCAGAAGATTCAGGAAAGGAGTTCCCGGAGCGTTTCAAGCAGACTAATTGCAGATGATTCATCCTTCATAGCTAAAAAAGCAGTATCATCTCCGGCAAGGGTTCCTACAAGTCCTTCAAAATGCATACTGTCGATTGCAGAGCAGGCACCGGAAGCAAGTCCCGAAAGTGTTTTCATAACAATAATATTCTGCGCAAGATCAAATGACAGGGCGCTTTCTTTCAAAATTTTATGCAAACGGGAGCTGTTGGAACGGTCATCTGCTTCGGGTGGTTTCACATAACGCACCACACCATCCGGCCCCGTTTCCTTGATAAGACGCATATCTTTCATATCGCGGGAAAGGGTAGCCTGTGTGCTTTTTATTCCGCGTTCTGCCAGTGCCTCGAGAAGCTGATTCTGCGTCCCGATGTTCTTTTTGGAAATAATCTCAAGGATAATGCTTTGTCTTCCGGGTTTCAATTGACTTCCCTCCAGATCTGTTGATGTGATATTATTTCACCTGAAATTCAGGTTAATTTTTCATAGGTGTTCTCATAAAAGCTTTTTGCGCCGAGATCGGCAAAGAGCACTTTTTTCTCTGAGCGTCGGACTATGACAAGATCATCTTTACGAATGTCGGCAGAAACGTATCCATCGACCGAAAGATAAGCCCGCCTGTCATGCAGCCTCGTTGCCGTTACGGAAGCCACACGGTCCGGCCCCAAAACAAACGTCCGCGATACCATAGTGTGGGCACAGATCGGTGTGACGATGATATTATCCGTCTCCGGTTCGACGACCGGCCCACCTGCTGATAGTGAATAACCGGTGGAACCTGTCGGTGTGGAGAAGATGATCCCGTCTCCGCTGAAGCTGGTAATAGTTTGCCCGTCGCACATGGCATGAAGAATAATGGAATCACCGTATCCGTGAATATAGGCATCATTGAGGGCAGAGCCTTCAAAAATAACTTCCTCTCCCCGTCGGAGAGAAATATCAATCATCATGCGACGGCTTAAGCGATATTCTCCATTCGCAGCTTTTACTATAAGCTCAATGTCTTCCGGCTCCAAAGATGTCATAAAACCCATTGTACCGAGATTGATGCCGAGAAGGGGGATCGG
>JAFQZI010000083.1 GCA_017406005.1 Oscillospiraceae bacterium
AAAAAAGCCCCTGATTTAGGGGCTTTTTTCAATTCTCTGTTTCAACAAAACTGGGTTTGAAAGAGTTTTGACTGCACTTTTGACTGCACTTTTTGATATTATCTATTACCCATAATCTATTGCTTTTTATACTCCCAAAAAGTATAATCATTCTGGTCACAGACTCTGATAGAAAGGTGTACGAAAATGGCTGTTTCTTTTGAAGGAAAAACGGCTCTTGTCGCCAACATAGATCATGGTGACGGCACTGGAGTAATAGACGAAGAGGCTGAATTTGACAGCCCCGAAACAGTGGAGGCGATAGCTGCTTCCCTGAGAAAGAGCGGGCTTGATGTGACGGTCATAGAGGCCGGACGCGATCTTCCCGAAAAACTGAAGGCGGAGGATATCCGTTTTGTATTCAATATAGCCGAGGGCCGCGGCGGACGTGACCGCGAGGCTCAGGTTCCCGCGCTTTTATCACTACTTGATATTCCATATTCGGGCAGCGATGCCCTTGTTATGTCGCTTACACTGGATAAGGCCATGTGTAAGCGTTTTGCTATGTCCTTCGGGGTGAGGACGTCACCGTTCTGTCTCGTATCCCCCGGACACGAGAACGATATACCGGAAATGGACTATCCGGTGATCGTAAAGCCCAATGCGGAAGGCTCGGGCAAAGGTATCTCCGAGGACTGCATAGCACAGGACCGCGATGAGCTCACAGCTATGCTGAAGAGACTTTTCGCCGATTACAAACAGGATATGCTCGTGGAAACATTTTTATCCGGCCGTGAATTTACGGTAGGTCTCCTGGGAACGGGCGATGATGTTCAGGTATTTCCCCCTATGGAGATAGTTTACGAGCATCCCACGCAGGGCGATTACTGCGTCTACAGCTACAAAATAAAAAAAGAATTCAGAAAGCACGTGCATTATGAATGTCCGTCGGACATACCGGAGGCGCTCACCGAAATGACTGAAGCGGCAAGAACGATCTTCAATGCTCTCGGCTGCCGTGACCTCGCAAGGGTCGATTTCCGCATGGATAAGGACGGATGCCCCTGTTTTCTTGAGATAAACCCGCTGCCCGGGCTTGCTCCGAATTACAGCGATTTTCCGATGGCAGCCGAGGCGGTCGGGCTTTCCTACGACGATCTCATAGCAGCCGTTGCGGAAAGTGCTCTCTCACGTATTGAAAAATAAACTATTCGAGAAGGACAAAATGACAAATTACGAAGAAGAATATCCTCAATGGAATGACTGGCACTGGCAGATGCGAAACAGGGTGTTCAATGCACAGCAGCTGTCAAAATGGATACCAGTCAGCGATGAGCTCAGAAGCGAGATAGAAAGCTGCACGGTCCGCTTCCGTATGGCTGCCACTCCTTACTTTCTTTCTCTGATCGATCCGGACGATCCCGATGACCCGATCAGAAAGCAGTGTATAGTATCATCAAAGGAGCTCGAGCTCTGCCCCGGTGATATGCATGACCCCTTAAATGAAGGCGGTTCCTCGGTAACGCCGCACATAGTTCACCGGTACCCCGACAGGGTCCTCCTTCTTGTAACGACGCAGTGCGCAATGTACTGCCGCCACTGCACGAGAAGGCGCATCGTAGGCGAGCGCGACTGCAGTCCGACTATCGAAGAACTCGATAAAGAACTGGATTATATCCGCGCCCACAAGGAGGTCCGCGATGTTCTGATCTCCGGAGGAGACCCGCTTACTCTTCCTACGGACAGACTCGAGGCGATAATAAAGCGTCTCCGCGAAATAGAGCATGTCGACATAATCCGTATCGGGACCCGCGTTCCCTGCGTTCTTCCGATGCGTATCGATGATGAGCTCGTATCGATGCTTAAGAAATACCATCCTTTATGGATGAATATTCAGTTCAACCATGTAAGGGAGCTTACTCCCGAAAGCGAAGAGGCGTGCAGGAAGCTTGCCGACGCCGGGATTCCTCTCGGAAATCAGTCTGTACTTTTAAACGGGATCAACGATGACGCGGAGACAATGAAGGCGCTTCTTCTCCGCCTCGTTCACAACCGCATCCGTCCTTATTATCTCTATCAGTGCGATCTGGCCGAGGGGATCGGGCATTTCCGCACCACAGTTGACAAGGGTATCGATATCATACATCAGCTTCAGGGCCGTATCTCCGGCTTTGCTGTACCGAAATACGTTATCGATGCTCCCGGAGGAGGCGGCAAGGTACCTATAAATTATGAATATGTAAAAGAAGTCGACGGAAATAAGATCGTCTTTGAAAACTATGAAGGAGGGCTCTACAGCTATC
This sequence comes from Oscillospiraceae bacterium, assembly GCA_017406005.1. GTDB lineage: Bacteria > Bacillota > Clostridia > Oscillospirales > Oscillospiraceae > Limivicinus. The sequence continues at coordinate 2,283 of JAFQZI010000083.1, forward strand.
TTCAGCCCGGAGGAGAAAAAAATGACGGATAAGTTATTCGGTTATCCCTCCGATTACGAAAAGCTGCATAACGTTGAGACGCAGGAAGTCTTCAAAAAGAGCGGTGTCAAGGTTTGGGAGTGCCGCAACTGCGGACATATCGTGGTGGGAGAAGCCGCGCCGGAGGTCTGCCCTGTCTGCGCCCATCCCCAGGCATACTTTGAGATCAACGCAGAGAACTATTAAAGCCTTGAAGGCAAACTTAAAAAAAGGAGAGTTAAAAATGGAAATGAAGTTCTATCGCTGCTCCCATTGCGGGCAAATTATCGCGATCGTAAAAGGCACCGGCGTCCCCGTGTTTTGCTGCGGAGAGCCCATGGCTGAAGTGATTCCGGGCACAACGGACGCTTCGCTTGAAAAACATGTGCCTGTTTATACCGTTGAGGGAAACACGGTGCATGTGAGCGTCGGTTCTGCAGCACATCCGATGCTTCCTGAGCACTATATCGAATGGGTCGCGATCCAGACAAAAGCAGGCAACCAGCGGAAACAGCTGTCCCCCGGTGACGAGCCGAAAGCCTGTTTTTCCATCTGTGACGGCGATGAGGTTGAAGCAGTATATGCATACTGCAACCTGCATTCTCTCTGGAAAGCCTGAATTCAGCAGGCTGCTGTTTTGATGAAAGACCCAGGCCGGACAGTGTCAGGTCCGTTTCACACGCCGCATCTTCAATAGCAATCAAATCAGGCCGTTTGAAACCAACATCAGCCAGCAAGGCACTCTGCCGCAGCAGAGTGCCGTTTTTTATAGTGGAAAAATTCGTGGTGATGGTGTATAATAAACTACTTAATATTGCGGGTGTGACGGGAAGTTCAGGCAGGTTAGGATTTGTGGAGGTTCACCATGTGGCTTTTGTTTGGAGCTATCGCAATTATTACGGCAATCCTCAATATCGCCTGGGCAGCACATGATAAAGATCCGCGATGGTTTCGGTTTTCCAGTCTGTCATTTACCGCTCTGACGCTTTGCGCGTTTTACAGTCAGAGCGCAAAATGGGTTTCGCATAAAGATTGGTCAGCGCTGATGGATGTTGTTCCGACAATGTCAAGATGGCTCTGGGTGTGCGCGATTGCATCCATTCTGATTAATAGTGTGACCTTGTTTGGAAAATCCTCTCGCTGATCTCCGTTTTACCCTTCACCCGACGGTAGTAAGAACCCTCAGTTTTACTACCATTTGACTACCATTGACGGCATTGACTTGCCGCATTTTGCCGTATTTTGCTTTTCCCATGACAGAGTCACAGTTTATTAACAACTTTTTCTGCCCGGCAAATCGCGGCAAACTGTGGCAAAATACGGCTTTTCAGGAGGCTGATCGCATTTGACTAAGATACTTTTTGTGTGCCACGGCAATATCTGTCGCAGTCCGATGGCGGAGTTTGTATTAAAAGACATGGTAAAAAAAGCCGGTCTGGAAGACCGGTTCCAAATAGACTCCGTAGCTGCCACGTGGGAAGAAATCGGCAACGACATGTATCCGCCGGCAAAACGGAAGCTCAGGGAGAAGGGGATTC
>JAFQZI010000084.1 GCA_017406005.1 Oscillospiraceae bacterium
AAAACACCGCCCTTCTCCTATATGAACATACCGCATCACCGAAAACAGATAGAACAGGTATTTACTGCGGAAACCGCACAGAAATATGCGGAATTTGCTATGAAGGCAGCATCCAATTCCTTGCAGTTTGAAGAGATCCCGCACTATGCCGATGCAATCATGCTCCAACGGTATACCGCTGTTTTCGGGCATCTGGCGTACTCTCTCGGGGAATATCAAAAGGCAATGCTTGATTTTGCGGAAAAATCAGATGGAAACGAAGCAGACCGCACCGCAGAGGGCTTTGCAAAAATGTTCGGCAGCTACTTCCCGCCGGAGTTCTCTATCACGGAGGGCAATGCCTGGATGTCTACCCTGAACAACTCTGTTCAGTATGTGGCCACTGTACGCCCCGGCGAAAATGTGGCAAAGCTCGTCAAGCGGATGCATTATGTGTCCTTCGTTGGGATGTTGCGGTCTGATCTTTTTGAAGGCTTGTGTGTCGGTCATGCACCGAAGAAATGCCGTATCTGCGGCAAATGGTTTCTGACCACCAACGCAAGACACACCAAATACTGCGGCGGCTATGCACCAGGGGACAAGCTGCACCGCACTTGCCGGCAGATCGGCAATCTGAAAGGCAGAGAACAACGGGAACTTGCGGACGATCACCCGATTATCCAGATATATGAAAAACGGAGAAACACCATAAACCGCTATATCAAGCGTGGCAAACTGGATGAGGCTTTGGCGGAGATTATGAAGAAACTGGCGAAAGATAAGATGCTCCGGGCACTCAGCAATGTAACCTATGCCAGGGGTGCTTATGAGAAAGAAATGGAACAGGCAGCTTTGAAGAAAGAAGCAATAAAGAGAAACGAAATATGATGAGGTAGAATATGGCTTCACGTAAAGAGTATTTGGATTTCATATTAGAACAGCTATCCGAACTGGAAGAAATAGCATATAGAGCAATGATGGGTGAGTATATCATCTATTATCGTGGAAAAATTATTGGCGGTATATATGATGACAGACTGCTTGTAAAGCCGGTCAAATCCGCCATTTTACTTATGCCAGATGCAAATTATGAATTACCGTACGAAGGTGCAAAAGAAATGCTGTTGGTTAATGATGTCGATAGCAAGGATTTCCTGACAAGGCTATTTAATGCCATGTATAACGAGCTTCCTGCACCAAAGAAAAAGAAATAAGTTCGGAATTACGAGATGAAAGGAGGTGCGCTTATGCTGGAAGATTATTTGTGGAATATGACCGGATACATACCGAAATATCCTGTCAATCCGCACTGTGATGGTATCATTCCCTATGTGGCAGAGCGCATCTTCCAACTTGAACCGGAACCGCCAGTGGTGGACTGTCTGAACGAATATATCCTGTCTGCTTTGCGGGAAAAGAATTTGTTATATTTTTCATTCTTCCTGCACCACTACGAGTCGCAGCTGAACAAGCGCATCAAAGGTTTTCTCGGTGTGGATGGCGGCGATCTGTACGACACAGACCGTTTTGTAGATATAAAGCTCTCCTGCCGGGAGCAAATGCTCCAAAAGCTGATGGACTATAATCCTGCCAAGGGTGCGGAGTATGCTACATACATTTTTCCATTCATTCGGGATGCTATGCTCCGTTTCCGCATGGGAGAAGAAAAATGGTCGGTATCCTCTCTGACCAATTATAAAATGGTGCGATCGATGGCGTGGCTGTACCATAATACCAAGGATGCGGTTAGTGAGTTTTCCAAGAAGTATAACTGTGATCTTGCCCTTGCGGAAGAATATCTGAAAGTAGTTCGTGGTATCCGCAATCAGCAGCCATTCTATGTAACAGACGAGGATGGAGAAGAAACAGGCGAAGATGTTGCCCTTGATGATACTTGGAACTATACCGATATTCTTTGGAACGGCATACAGGCAGAAAAGGTGCGGCGAGCTTTTGAGAAGTTGAACTACCGGGAACAGACCTTGCTTGAAAAGCGTCTGGCGATCTGCATGACCTGTGGACGTGTCGGCTCGTGGAAAGGCCGTCCCACTTTTGAGGAATTGGCGGTCATGTTCGAGGGCAGCACTGCCAGCGGTGCGGAGCGAGCTTACCGGAAAGCGGTGGACAAGCTGACAGAGCTTTTGATTGCTGAAGGTGCGCTCCATGCTGTTCGGCTGAAACAGAAATCCAAGACCAAGCACAAAAAGAAAATCGCCGCCGCAATCTACGAATACCAAGCAGACTGCGACGGCGAATGGGGCGAGATTTCATTTGATTTTGAGAATGGCACAGCGGAGATCCTCCGGCTTGCCGATTGGGACACGATGAAAACAAATCGCTTTGCGAACAAGGCAATAGCCTATCTTCTGAACTGTGAGAACGAGAAACTGCCAACGGAGACAATATTTGCCTTTGAATCTTAAACATATCAAACAGAAAAAACGCTGCAATTTCCATCACGTAAGGAGAAATTTGCAGCGTTTTTTCTATTTGCGGTTTTCTTCAATCCATCTTACAGCAAAATCTACCAGATCCCGCTGTTTCATCAGACGGATTGTGCCATTACCAAGCGATGCCTTGTGGATGGGACACGCATTTTCAAAAGCAGTTCCGATCTCATTAAAATCTTCACCATCTACAAAAAGTGTTTCGTACCGCTTCCAGACACGATGACCATTTTCCATGACCGCACTATGTTCGATACTGTTATGCTTACCGGGATAATCTGCCCGGACATCTGCCAGATGCAGCGATGTATTTTTGTCATATCCCACGCCAATCAATAAAACCAGGCCATCCAATTCATATAGTTTTCCAATAGGTGAGCCGTCTCCAAAAATATTGGAAAGGTCATGGGCAGCGGTCAAGTATTCAGCATACTTTCCCCATGCAGCCACAGAGCGGGCCGGATGATCGCTCCGTAGTGCGCCTGGCCATTTTCGGAACATTTCAGCAACGGCACCCATCGTGTTTGTAGGGGTAATCTCTTTGTTATATGCTGGCCAATTATCCCGTATCAATTGCCACCAATCTTCCGGTTCCTCCCAATGAACGCCTGTAGTGGGATCAAGGTTTTTCCATGATTGCGTAGGCATCATAATCGTTCCTTCGTTACCGACTGCTTCTATAAGTGCTTCGATTACCATCTGCGCTCCGCCGCAGACAAATCCCAAACTACTCAGAGAGGTATGAACCATGATCGTTTGTCCTTTACTTACCCCAACGCTGA
>JAFQZI010000085.1 GCA_017406005.1 Oscillospiraceae bacterium
ATCTTTGCTTTATCTGTGATCAGGAGGCTGCGCCGGCCGACGGCATCCTCCGGCGGGAGGATATCGAAGGAAAAACCGAAGGCTTTCCGGAACAGCCTCGGCAGGCGGGATATAAAATACGTGTTGGAGGTGGAGATACGGATCACGTCCGGCGAGAAGGTATGGCAATAGAGAAGCACACCACAGCTTTCGGCAACGGAACAACAGCGGCGGTCGAGCTTCTGGCGGCAGATTTCTTCTTTTGCATCGGAAGAAAAGGACATGGGAGCTCCTTAGGGGACAGGATACAGGGGAGGAATCCCCCCTGTCAGCGATTGCTGACATCCCCCCTTTAGGCAAGGGGGGCAAGAAAAATGGAACGAAAGATTATTGTAGGGAGGGTGAGACCAGGATGATTTCGGGTGTGAGGAGGATGTGCTTCTGGCGATAAACCTCGTCACGGACGAGGGAGAGGAGGGTGCGGAGATCTTCCGTGGTGGCATTGCCGGTATTGACAATAAAGCCGGCATGCTTCTCCGAGACTTGTGCTCCGCCGACGGAGACTCCTTTCAAGCCGCACTCTTCGATCAGTGCCGCAGCGAAATACCCCTCCGGGCGGCGGAAAGCGCTGCCGGCGGACGGGAGATCCAGCGGCTGCTTATCGCGCCGGCGCTGGTTCAGCTCTTTCATGCGGGCAGAGATCGCTTCTCTGTCTCCGGGTGCTAAACGGAATTTTGCGCTCAGAATGAGTTTTCCGCCGTTTTGAAAACAGCTCTGCCGATAGCCGAAAGCGCATTCGGAGGCGGGGACTTCCCGGATGCTGCCGTCTGCAAGATCAAGACAGCGGACGGAGACAATAACATCCTTCAGTTCTCCCCCGTATGCGCCGGCGTTCATCAGTACGCCTCCTCCGACGGAACCGGGAATGCCGGAGGCAAACTCCAGCCCGGTGAGGGAATGCTCCTGCGCAAAGGCGGCAAGGCGCGAAAGCGGAAGGCCGGCAGAGACGCAGAGATCGCCATCCGGCAGGATGCTGACCGACTGCATAGCTCCGGTTGAGAGCACGAAGAGGTCTTCTGCTCCTTCATCCGGGAAGACAACGTTTGTCCCGTTTCCGAGCAAATATGGTGTGATTTCGTGCTCCCGCAAAAACGCGCAGAGGCTGACAAGCGAAGCCTCGTCCGGAGGCACAGCAAGCACGCGCACCGGACCACCGGATCTGAACGAGCAGTGGTTTTTCATTGGCTCGTTTTCAAGAAGAGGGATGGAGGGGAAGGTTTGTTTTATTTCTTCTATTATTTTATATGGAATCATGGTAACCTCATCCACCGTCGCAAGCGACGGTCCCCCTTCCCCGCAAGGGGAAGGCATCATAAGGATTTTTATAACAGACCGTCGATTGCGGCGTCGTGTGCCCCAACGAGGGTTTCGGCTGCGTTGTAGCCCATTTTCTTCTGGCGGTTGTTCATGGCGGCCAGCTCCATGATGACGGCGAGATTTCTGCCCGGCATCACGGGGATCGTAACTTTCGGCAGCTCTACCCCGAGGATATTCTCAGTCTCGTTGATAATGCCGAGGCGATCATAAGCCTTTTTATCGTCCCACGGTTCAAGATGGACGACCAGGTCGATGGACGATTCCGGCTTGACGGCACCGACTCCGTAGATATGGCGCACATTAATAACGCCGATGCCGCGTAGCTCCATATAATAGCGGATCATCTCCGGGGCGGAGCCGACCAGGGCATCACGGCCGATGATTTTAATTTCAACCGCATCGTCGGCAATCAAACGGTGGCCGCGCTTGACAAGCTCCAGTGCGGTTTCGCTCTTGCCCATGCCACTTTCTCCTGTGATGAGCACACCTTCACCGTAGACTTCCACGAGAACACCGTGCCGGGTAATGCGCGGCGCAAGATAGCGGTGAAGCTTATCGATCAGGCGGGCGGAGAATTCGGAGGTGTCCTGCTCGGTGTAAAAAACGTTGCGATCGTACTTTTTGGCGGCTTCAAGGCATTCCTCAAACGGTGCGCATTCATGGCAGATCACAAGCGCGGCGATCTCTTTCTCCATGAATTCTTCAAAGGCTTTCTCACGCTGTTCGAGGGTGAGGGTTTCCAGATATGTTGTCTCGACACGGCCGATGATCTGGACGCGAGCAGGATCAAAGTAATCGTAGAACCCCGTGAGCTGCATGGCAGGGCGGTTGATATCTGCCGTAGTAATGACGGCAGATTCATAATCAGAGGAGAGATTAAGTGGGCTGAGCTTCATCTCTTCGACGATTTTCTTCAGGCTGACGGTATATTTGCCCATGGCGGTTTCCTCCGGATGGTAATGTATCGGATTATCTGAGCATATAATATCTTTTTTTTGGGGATCTTTCAACGACTTTCCGTGAATTTTGTCAATAGAGGCAAATATTTTTCAAAAAAGTAAAAATTTTGCTTGCATTTGACATAATGTTCTGCTATTATAGCAAAGCTGTGTTTTCAGCATATACCATCCAAGGAGGTGCTTCAGCATGGCAAAGTGCCAGTTCTGCGACAAGGGCGTTACCTTCGGGATCAAGGTCAGCCACTCCCACAGACGCTCCAACCGCACATGGAAGCCCAATGTGAAGCGCGTAAAAGCGATCGTTGACGGTGCTCCGCAGCACGTCTACGTCTGCACCCGCTGCCTCCGTAGCGGCAAGGTTACCCGCGCGCTGTAATTGAACATGACCCGAAACAAGCCTGTCCTGATTATGGAGACGGGCTTTTTTCGGTTTTACGGGGGATTTTGATTAATTCTTTGAGAGAAGTGCGGTGGAGTTGCGCGGCGGGTAACAGAGTACCTCGCGGTGACAGATACCTCCGCGCACAAAAAGAAAGCGCGGGGGATTTTTAAAAGGAATGAAAAGGATAGGAGAAAACAGTTATGAAAGAACTGGAAGATAGAATTGTACAGGACGGAAAGGTGAAGCCCGGCGGGATTTTGAAGGTTGACAGCTTTCTCAACCACCAGATCGATCCCCAGCTCCTTTATTCCATGGCAATGGAACTGAAGCGGCTTTACGAAGGCTGCGGGGTTAATAAGATTCTCACAGTGGAAGCTTCCGGCATCGCTATCGCCGCGATGGCAGGATATGTTTTCTCCTGCCCGCTGGTATTTGCAAAAAAAAGCAAGACAAAAAACATTTCCGATGCGGTGTGGACTGCCGAAGTGGAGTCGTTCACACACGGTGGGAGCAATACCCTGATCGTATCGAAGGAATATCTCGGGCCCGGAGACCGCGTTTTGATCGTGGACGACTTTCTGGCCACCGGCGCGGCTCTTTATGGCCTGAAATCCATTTGTGAGCAGGCCGGAGCGGAGATCGTCGGAGCCGGCATTGAAATTGAAAAGGTCTTTCAGGGCGGCGGAAACCGCCTGCGTGCGGAAGGCATGCGGATAGAATCCCTGGCAAAGATCTCTTCTATGGCAGATAATGGACTTGAGTTTGAAAAATAATTCCGTTTTTTAGCAAGATGCACAAAAATCTGCAGTGGTTTTTGTATGAATCGCTGAATTTTTGGGTTGACAAATCCCGTTTTTTCGTTTATCATATAACCCTAAATTGAATATCGCTTTCGATATATGCAAATGATATGGATTTGTGTCTCTACCCGGTGCCGTAAATACCGGACTATCGATTGGATGCGGTTTTGCCGCATCGGTCTGAGCTATGGGATCTTTATCTGCGCAGTACCGATGCGGCATTCTAAATTAAAAGAAAGGGATTTCTTAAAACATGAAAAAGATTGTCTCCCTGATCCTGGTCGTTTTAATGGTCGTTGCCCTCGGTGCTTTCAGTGCATCCGCAGATACCGTTAAAGTCGGCCTCATCACTCTGCACGACGAAAACTCCACCTATGACAACAACTTCATCGTTGCCACGACGGAAGCCTGCGCAAAAATGGGCGCTGAGCTCGTTGTAAAGACCGGCGTTTCCGAAGGCGAAGACTGCTATGAAGTTGCCTGCGACCTCGCCGATGATGGCTGCGACATCGTTTTTGCCGACAGCTTCGGCCATGAGGACTACATGATCCGCGCTGCAAAGGAATACCCCGATGTCCAGTTCCTGCACGCTACCGGTTACCAGGCTCAGATTGTTAATCTCGATAACTTCCACGATGCATTTGCTTCCATCTACGAAGGCCGTTTCCTCGCCGGTGTTGCTGCAGGCCTCAAGCTCCAGGAAATGATCGACAACGGCGTTCTCACCGATGCTAATTACGATGAAAACGGCAATATCAAGCTCGGCTATGTCGGTGCATACACCTATGCAGAAGTTGTCTCCGGCTACACCTCCTGGTTCCTCGGTGTTCGCTCTGTTGTTCCCAATGTTGCGATGAAGGTTACCTTCACCGGTTCCTGGTATGACGAGACCGCCGAAAAGGAAGGCGCTAACACCCTGATTGCTGACGGCGCTGCCCTCCTTTCCCAGCATGCTGACTCCATGGGCGCTCCTACCGCCTGCGAGACTGCCGGTATCCCTGACGTCACCTACAACGTACCGACCGGCGATGCCTGCCCCAATACCTATGTGATCTACTCTCGCATCAACTGGGCACCTTACGTTGAGTACGCCATCCAGTGCGTGACCGACGGCACCGCAATTGAAACCGACTGGGTCGGCACCTTCGCAACCGATTCTGTTCAGGTCGGAAGCATCGGCAAAGCTGCTGCTGCAGGCACCGAGGAAGCTCTGGAAGAAGTCAAGGCAAAGCTCCTCTCCGGCGAGCTTCATGTGTTTGACTGCTCCACCTTCACCGTAAACGGCGAGACCCTCACCGCTGAAAACAACGAGAATGTTGTGGACGGCTACTTTGCAGAATCCTCCAAGCAGTCTGCTCCTTACTTCGATCTTCAGATCGACGGCATCAGCCTCCTCAACACCGTATTCTGATTATCCGATCCCACACATATTGTTTTATAAAAGCTCCGGCTTTACCCCCGGAGCTTTTCTTTTCATCTCAGGCGAATTGACCACCTGCGCCAGCGGAGGGAGGAATCCTTATGGACACGAACGTCCCTATTGTAAAAATGAGAAATATCACCAAGCGCTTCGGATCGAAAGTGCTTGCCAATGACAAGGTCTGGCTGGACATTTACCGCGGGGAAATCCTCTCCATTTTGGGGGAAAACGGAAGCGGGAAAACCACATTGATGAACATGCTCTCCGGCATCTATTTCCCGGATGAGGGAACCATTGAAGTGGACGGAAAAGAGGTTATCATCCGCTCTCCGAAGGATGCTTTCGCTCTCGGGATCGGGATGGTCCACCAGCATTTCAAGCTGGTCGATGTGCTCACGGCAGCGGAAAACATCGTCCTCGGCCTGGATGAGCTGTTTGACATGAAGGCTGCATCGGACAAAATCCGCGAAATCTGCGACCGTTACGGGTTTGATGTGGACCCGGACCAGAAGATCTACGATATGTCCGTCTCCCAGAAGCAGACAGTGGAAATCGTCAAGGTGCTGTACCGCAAGGCTGAAATTCTGATCCTCGATGAGCCGACGGCTGTGCTTACCCCGCAGGAGACGGACAAGCTCTTTGCCGTGCTCCGCAATATGCGCTCCGACGGCAAGGCAATTGTCATCATTACACACAAACTGCATGAAGTGGAAGAAATTTCGGACCGTGTTGCCATTCTGCGCAAGGGGCAGTTCGTCGGCGATATGCTGACAAAGAATACCAATGCGGAAGAAATGACCAATATGATGGTCGGCCGCGCGGTGAAACTGAACATTGAACGCCCCGATCCGGTAAACCCCGCACCGAGGCTGGAAGTCAGCAATCTCTCTGTCCGTTCGCAGGACGGCGTCAAAAAGCTTGACAATGTATCCTTCACGCTGAACAGCGGAGAAATTCTCGGGATCGCAGGCATCTCCGGATGCGGGCAAAAGGAGCTTCTCGAAGCGATCGCCGGCCTGCAGGGAGCAGAATCCGGTTCCATCAGCTATATTGAGGACGACGGCAGCCGGGATGAATTGCTCGGCAAGGATCCTCTGGAAATCCGCCGGAAAGGCGTTGCCCTCTCCTTTGTGCCGGAGGACCGGCTCGGTATGGGCCTCGTCGGCAACATGGACCTGGCAGACAATATGATGCTCCGGTCTTTCCGCCGCGGCCATTCCTTCCTTACCGACCGCAAATCGCCCCACACGCTGGCGGAGCACGTGGTGCATGACCTGGAAGTTGTAACCCCCAGTATTTCCACCCCGGTTCGCCGCCTCTCCGGCGGCAACGTGCAAAAAGTACTTGTCGGGCGTGAGATCGCTGCTTCTCCGTCGATTCTCCTGACAGCTTATGCGGTGCGCGGGCTCGACGTCAACTCTTCCTATGTGATCTATGATCTGCTGAACAAACAGAAAAAGGCCGGGGTTGCCGTGCTGTACGTCGGGGAAGACCTGGATGTGCTGCTGGAACTCTGCGACAGGATTCTGGTGCTCTGCGGCGGAAAGGTCAGCGGAATTGTGGATGGTCGCGATGCGGACAAGCGCGAAATCGGCAGGATGATGACATCGCTCGGAGGTAATACCAATGAAAAATAAAGAGCCTCTCTTCCACATCATAAAACGCGATGACCTGCCTTGGTATAAGGTCTGGGGCATCCGTATCCTCGCTATTCTGCTTGCACTTGTCCTCTGCAGCATCGTCACGGTAACGGTCACAAAGCTGAACCCGCTCGACGTGTTCGGTGCCGTTATGAAAGGTGCTTTCGGTTCCAAACGGAAAACCTGGGTCACCATGCAGAACACCTCGGTGCTGCTGCTGATTGCCCTTGCCGTCACGCCTGCCTTCCGGATGCGCTTCTGGAACGTCGGCGGCGAAGGGCAGATCCTCATGGGCTGCTGGGCTGCCGCTGCCTGTATGATCCTGCTGACGGACAAAGTGCCGGAATGGGTTCTGATCGTTGTGATGACAGTTGCGAGCATCCTCTGCGGTGCTGTATGGGCAGCAATCCCCGCCTATTTCAAGGCAAAGTGGAACACCAACGATACCCTTTTCACCCTGATGATGAACTACATTGCCACTCAGCTGGTTGCCTGTTTTGCCATCATCTGGGAAAATCCGAAGGGCTCCGGTACTATCGGCATTATCAATAATGCCACTGAATTCGGCTGGATACAGATCGGCAACAAATATCTCCTGCCGATCATCGTGGCGTTGGTAATGACGGCTGCGACCTATATCTATCTCAACTATACCAAGCACGGCTATGAAATCGCCGTGGTCGGAGAAAGCGAACGGACAGCGCGCTACATCGGTATCAAGGTAGAACGCGTCATGCTGCGCACACTGCTCCTCTCCGGCGGCCTATGCGGGATGGTCGGGCTGATTCTCGTTGCGGGGATCAACCACACCCTGACAACGACACTGGCCGGCGGGCGCGGATTCACGGCAGTTATGGTCAGCTGGATGTCGCACTTTAATCCTTTCACCATGATCCTTACAAGCTTTCTGCTTGTTTTTCTGAACCGCGGTGCCAGTGAAATTGCTACCGCTTTCAGCCTGAACACTTCCTTTTCCGATATCCTGACCGGCATCATCATCTTCTTCATCATCGGCTGTGAATTCTTCATCCGCTATCAGGTCAGCTTTCGCAGCAGTGCCAAGAAAAAGGAGGGTTAATGCTTATGTTCGGCTTTCTTTCAACCTTCATTCCCCGCGCCATTGTCCAGGGAATTCCCCTGATTTTCGGCTGCACGGGTGAAATCCTGACGGAAAAATCCGGAAATCTGAATCTCGGAATTCCCGGCGTTATGTACGTGGGCGGCATCTGCGGCGTTATCGGTGCCTTCTTTTACGAACAGGCCGCTGCGGCCTCCGGTCAGTTCAGCAATGCGCTTGCTTTGCTGATTCCGCTGCTGTGCTGTCTTCTGGGCTCTCTTCTGATGGGCTTGCTTTACTGTTTTCTGACCGTTACGCTGCGCTCCAACCAAAACGTCACCGGCCTTGCCATGACAACCTTTGGCGTGGGCTTCGGCAACTTCTTCGGCGGCTCCCTGATCAAGCTGTCCAACTCTTCCATGACATCCGTTGTTCTCTCCCGCACGAGCCTTGTTTATAAAACATCTCTCCCCTTTGCCTCCTCCCTCGGCTGGTTTGGAAACATGTTCCTCTCTTACAGTTTCCTCGCCTATGTCGCTGTGCTTCTGGCTCTGATCTCTTCCTATGTTCTGAAAAAGACAAGGACGGGGCTTCAGCTGCGGGCCGTCGGGGAAAGCCCCGCTACTGCCGACGCGGCAGGCATCAACATCACCCGCTATAAATACGCCGCTACCTGTATCGGCTGTATGATCGCCGGCCTCGGCGGGCTCTATTACGTGATGGATTATGCCTGTGGTGTCTGGAGCAACGATGCTTTCGGCGACAGGGGATGGCTGGCCATTGCACTTGTTATTTTCGCCATCTGGCGTCCGGGCACCGGAATCTGGTCATCCTTCCTGTTTGGCGGGCTTTATATCCTTTATCTTTACCTCCCCACAACCATGGAGCATATGGAGCTCAAGGAACTGTATAAAATGATCCCGTATGTTATGACCGTTGTTGTGCTGATCCTCACAAGCATGCGCAACCGGCGTGAAAATCAGCCGCCGGCTTCTCTCGGATTAGCCTATTTCCGAGAAGAACGGTGATGAGAGTTTTTTATAGAATAAATACTATTAACCGGTTCCGGCTCCTGTTTGGAGCAGGGCCGGTTTTTGTCGGAAAAATCTATCGACGTAGGCCGTGAATTGTGATATACTGTATAAATCTCAATTTATCCTTATAAAGGAGCAAACATACGCATGGACAGAAAAACAAGCGCATTCTGGGCTGCAGTTACCATTCTGATTGTGATTGCTGCACTGGTGCTGTGTTTTATCGGACAATATAAAGGCATTCTGTTTTCCCGCCCTTCCGGCAATCCGCAGAATGCTGTCACCGGCTTCTTCAACGCTCTCAAAGCCGGTAATTATGACGAAGCCTGCAGTTATCTGGAAAACTATTCTTCCCTCGGGCTGGATCGTACACCCGAGAGTGAGGAAGGCCGGATTATGCTTTCCGCACTAAAGGAGAACTACGATTACTCTCTCTCCGGCAATCCTGTCCTTTTAGGCACAAAAGCCAGCCAGAAAGTTCTTCTGCGCTATCTTGATCTCCAGGCTCTGGATGAAGCTGCGCTTGCCATGATGGATCTGGATTATTCTTCTGCCCTGCGGCAGATTCTCTCCAATCCGGACAGCTGCTGCACCAGTGATTTTTACGATATCACGGTTTCCTATACGGATGGAAAATGGCTGATGGTGCTCGATAGCGACTTACTAACCGCCTTGCAGGGCGGCAGAGCATAAGACACGGAGGCAATCATGAGCAGCGAAGATTTCGAATTTGATCTATCCATAGATGACATCCTGTCGGAATTCACGGAGAATCCGACATCGCAGCCCGTATCCTCTCCTGCAGCTCCGGAATCCGTGATCCCGGAACCGGAGGTTTCGGAGCAGCCGGATCCCTCTCCGGAAGAAACCACTATTTTTTCAACGGTTCCTTCCGAACCCAAGGAGGATAAGATCACGCACTTTGCGGATAAATATAAACGCCAGCCCACACCGGTAAAAGAGAAAAAGTCTTCCCCGTCCTGGAAAGAAGACGGCGAAAAGTCTGCGAAAAAATCCGCGGAAGAGCGTCGTGAAGCAAAAGAAGCCAAACGGGCCGAAAAAGAAGCCTTAAAAGCAGCAAAGGCAGCTCGCCGAGAGGAAAAACGGGCAGAAAAAGCTGCCAGGCGTTATGAAAAAAGCCAGCGCGATACTTTTGCGGATGTCATGCCCCGCTGGCTGATCCGGCTGGTGGGATTTATCCTCACAACAGTTCTGCTGCTGTTTGTCCTGTGCCGGGTTGCCCCTGCTTCCGGTTCCGCGGCTGCAACGAAGGCTCCCCTCAAGACAACCGACATTACCGCAAGCGTCAACCGGTTTGCAGAGAAGAAAGCAAAGGAGGCAGCTGCTGCAGCAAGCGCTCACGCGGAAGAACTCGCCGCCCAGCAGGCAATTGAGGAAGCTGCGAAAAAGACTGTCTACAAAATTGCTGAAGATGCAACCGTTGCGCCGGAGCCTCTGCTCTCCGGATTTGGAAAGGTAAGCACGGCCAATGCCGCGGAAATCATGACGATCGTCCAGCAGGCACGGGACAGTGGCTTGCTCGGTCCAGACGAACGAATTGTCTTCGATCCGAATGTGGAATTCAACACCGGTTCCTATTATCAGGATATTCAGTATTATATCGATGATACTCTGCTGGTTATCTGCTGGAAGGAGATTATAGACGGAAACACCTGCACTTTCTGCGAAGTAAAAATGCAGGACGGGTCCCAGATCCGCAGAAAACTTGCCGGGGACATGTTCGGTTCCGACGTGCTGGAATATACGACCTCCATGCACAAGGCAACCAATGCCGTTGTTTCAATGAACGCCGACTATTATCGTTTCCGTGATATGGGCATCGTTGTCTATAACCGGCAGCTTTACCGTTTTAATGACAGCCTCTATCTGAACCGTTACGGCCAGGATCTGAAAAAATACAACTGCGTTGACACCATGTTCGTCACCGGTTCCGGCGATTTCCTCTTCTTCCACCAGTATGACGAGACGACACCGGAAATCACCCAGCAGTTCGTCACCGACAATGACATTGTTTTCTCCATTGCTTTCGGTCCGGTTCTTGTGGAAAACGGCATGCTCAATACCAGCCGGGACTTCGAAGAGGAGTGGTATCCCATCGGAGAAGTCAACACCGGTTATTCGCGGGCAGGAATCGGCCAGGTTGACCGGCTGCATTATCTTTACATGTCCCTCAACCACTCCGATGAAAAGCAAGCCCGCTGGCATGTGAAGGAATTTGCGCAGCATTTCTATGAAAAGGGCGTGCTCAATGCATACAACCTGGACGGTGGGCAGACAGGCGAAATTGTTTTCCAGGGGAATGAGGCATACAACCACGTTGACCATGTAAACGGCACGAGTTCCCGCCAGGTCAGCGATATGATCTATTTTGCCTCAGCCATCAACGGAGAGGAGGTCATACAATGAACAGCAACACGGTCGCTATCTACTTCAACGATCTGGTCATTTACTGGTCCTCCGTTATGATTTTCTGCGGAGCCCTCGCTTTCCTCACCATGACGCTTGCGCTCTGGAAGCCGAAAAACCCGCGCTCCGCTGCTCTCGGATGTTTTTTCCCTCTCGCGATTCTTTTTTCTTTCTTTCTGAGCAGGCTGATCCACTGGTATTTCAATATGGAACAGTATGCCGCATCTTTCGGTGCGGGCACTTTCAGCAGCATCATCCCGGCATTCACCCGCTTTACCATTGGCAGCTATTGCCTCCCGGGGGTGATTCTCGGAATCTGTCTCGCCGCCTGGATTGTCTGCAAGCTCGGATTTGTCACTTCTTCCGGCCGTCTGCTCGACTTTGCAGCTCCCGGAACCTGCCTGCTGGTCGCTTTTATCCGCCTCAGCGCACTGTTTAACGGTAGTTTTATCGGCAAGCGTCCGGTTACAACCGTCAAATTTCTCCAGCGTCTGCCTTTCTGTGTCACCGTGACAGATTCTGCCGGGAATATCTCCTATCGGCCGGCCGTTTTCTTCCTGGAATTTCTGCTGATGCTGGTTGCTTTCTTTGCTCTGCTGTCTTTTTTCTATCATCACAGAACGACAAAAATGTACTATCCCTGCCGCAGCGCCGGCAATGTTTGGAAGATGTTCCTGATCTCCTATGCCGCCATTGAAATGGTGACGGATTCCCTGCGGACAGACAAACCTCTGATGCACTTCACCTTCCTGAACAAGCTCAATGCCTATTCCGCGTTTATCAGCATTGCCCAGGTTGTCGCTCTGGTCTTTCTCGTGTATGTCTTTTTCTATTATTACGTCTGCTCGATTCGATCTGCCGGCTTCAACTGGAAGCATGCGCTGGCTCTTCTTCTTTTCCTCGCGTCTATCGCAGGGTTCGGCTACTTCGGAGAATACAGTATCCAGCGTTACGGGGCTGTGCTCAGCGGCTACATCATCATGGTGGTTTCCCTGTTCGTCGATGTTCTTCTCTGCAGGCTGCTTTACAATTCCTGTGCACCGGTGCCGGATTATTACGATTGATGCGGAACTTTCCGTCAATCTCACGGTTTTTTGTAAAGAAACAGGCGGTTTTTCAGCCGCCTGTTTATATTTTCTTCCAAATTTAAAAAAAACGGATTTTCCCTCTTGCAAAAACCTTTTTTCTGGTATATTATGCCTCACGGTTACAACAGATTTTTAAGCGCGGTACAGAGATGCCGGCAAAATCGCTTATATAGATGAGGCGCTTTTTTAAGGCGCTGTGCTGTTTGCGTGTCTTGCCGGATAGAGGCAGGGCATTTTTTATTGCCGGGAGATTACTATGAAGCTGAAAGCACAGATTATGGATGAGCAGGCCATGAGACGCGCATTGATGCGCATCTCTCATGAAATCGCCGAAAAAAATAAAGGTGTCGAAAATATCCGCCTTGTCGGAATCCTGCGCAGGGGAGACCCGATTGCAAAACTGATCCAGGCCAACATCGAGCTCATCGAAGACTTTACGGTTCCGTGCGGCTGCATCGACATCGGGTTTTACCGGGATGATCTCACTTCACTCTCTGAAAATCCGCTTGTCCGCTCTGCCCAGCTTCCTTTTGATGTCAACGACAAAGATATTGTTCTTGTCGACGACGTGATTTTTACCGGGCGTACCGCAAGAGCGGCTATTGAAGCCGTGATCCGCTGCGGCCGCCCCAGGACCATTCAGCTTGCAGTCCTGATCGACAGAGGACACCGTGAGCTGCCAATCCGGGCAGACTATGTAGGCAAAAACCTCCCGACTTCCCGCTCAGAGCTGATTGAAGTACGACTTCCGGAATATGATGGAGAAACCGGCGTTTTCCTGATGGATCTTACTTCAGATTCTTAATGCCGGCAGTCAGGTTTTCGTCCGCTGCGCGACAATGAATACGTTTTCCAAAATATTTTATATAAGGGGAATTTTAAACTATGGGCAACTCTCAGAAAGCAAATGATGTAATCTATGATGCACGTTCTCTCGGAACACCGAAAATGCTGGTTCTCGGTCTCCAGCACATGTTTGCCATGTTCGGCGCAACGGTCCTTGTTCCGGCCCTTACCGGGCTTGATGTAGCAACAACGCTTCTTTTTGCCGGTCTTGGCACGCTGTTGTTCCATTTTATCACCGGACGTAAGGTTCCGGCTTTCCTGGGCAGTTCCTTTGCTTTCATCGGCGGATATGCCGCAATCGCTCCGAACGGCGACCCTGCGCTTCTGCCCTATGCATGCTTCGGTGTTGCCATTGCCGGACTGATGTATGCTGTTCTGGCTGCCTTGTTCAAGGCATTCGGCGTAAAAAAGGTGATGCGCTATTTCCCGCCCATTGTCACCGGCCCCATCATCATCGCAATCGGCCTTACGCTCTCCTCCTCTGCCATTGCAAATTGTGAATCCAGCTGGTTCATCGCCGTAGTTGCCATCGTAGTGGTAATCGGCTTCAACATGTGGGGCAAAGGCATGGCCAAAATCGTGCCGATCCTTCTCGGTGTGCTGGTCTCCTATATTCTCGCCGTCATTATCGATCCTTCTGCACGCGCCAATGTGGCTTCCGCTGTCAGCCAGGCAAAATGGTTCGGGCTCCCGATTTACTGGAACCGCACTGTTTTCAGCATCTTTAACGGCAACCTTGATACAAGCCTTCTCTGGACCTCCGTTCTTACCATTGTCCCGCTTTCCCTTGCAACCATGGTGGAGCACATCGGTGACATCTGTGCAATCTCCTCAACATGCGAACGAAATTATATGCAGGATCCCGGCTTTAACCGTACCCTTCTCGGTGACGGCCTTGCAACAACGCTCGCTTCCATTTTCGGAGCTCCGGCAAACACGACATACGGCGAAAACACCGGCGTCCTTGCTCTTACAAAGGTCTATGATCCCCGCGTGATCCGGATCGCCGCCGTCTTCGCGATCGTCTTTTCCTTCTGCCCGAAGTTTGCGGCTCTTGTCTCCGCCATGCCTACCGCGACCATCGGCGGTGTTTCCCTGATTCTCTACGGTATGATCTCCGCCGTCGGCGTCCGGAACGTCGTGGAAAACAAAGTCGACTTTACAAACTCCCGCAATGTCATCATTGCAGCCCTGATCCTCGTTCTGGCAATCGGAATCAACTACTCCTCCTCCGGGGCGATCAAACTCGGTGTTGTGAGCTTCTCCGGCCTTGCCGTAGCTTCCATCGTCGGAATCCTGCTGAACGCTCTCCTGCCCGGAAAAGATTACGAGTTCGTTCAGGAAGACGAAGGCTCCACTTCCGTCAACTTCAAAGTTTAATCCTTTATTACTCTGCCGGATCAGCAGATTTCAACCCAATAAATTCGGGAGTGCCCCGTGAGGAGGCACTCCCATTTTTGTATTTTAAATGGATTATGGTTCCGTTTCTATGCTCGGAATTGCCGTTGCAAAATAGATGATATCGCTGGTATATCGCTCGTTTCCGAACTGAACGGGGCTGACAAGTTCTCCGTTTACGACCGTGCAGCAGGTCTGCCCTCCGTCAAGCGTATAGGCATTGATGCATTTGCGTTTCACCATAGCGTCCGCAGCCTGCCGAAGGTTGGCATAATGATAGAGGTGGCCTGTCCCGCAGTTCAGATTCATTGTGAGATAATGGTGCTCCCCAAGCATGCCGATCGCGGCACGGGCATAGGTATCCCAGATTTCTCCCCACTGGTAATAATCCGGCGTCACGTCAACGCCGTTGTCGATCATGACCGGCCCGAAACTGAGAGAGAAAAGAATGTCGTTATCTTCTACAAATCGCTGTGCTTCTTCAATGGCGGAAAACTGGTTGCGGTAGGAAAAATGCATATTCCCTTTGGTATCAAAATAGCAGACATCACAGGTAACGGGGTCAAAGCGGTAGACTGTACGGTTATACACGACGATGCCGCAGTTTCTGCCGTGATGATACAGATCCCCTCCCACTGCAAGAACCGCATTGGCCTGCTGGGCAAGCTGTGTGGCATAATAGAAATGCTGATATTCGTAGTCATCTCCCGCTATTTTGCGCCGCAGCTGGGAACCGTCTGACACAAAGACTTCCGAAAATGTGCCGACCATACCGGCTTCCTCCTCCTGCCATTCGATCACAAGGAGGCTGTCATCCAGATAGTAGCGGATCGGGGAACCATAGACATACGGCACATCCGGCGACCAGCACAGCTCCTGCCCTCCGATGAGCTTCCGGGCGGTAAAACTGTTCAGAACAGCAGAGACCTCCGCAGGGTCATATGTTATGCCGAACTTCGTCTGATCCGGCAGAGGACCCATTACGGCGGTCTCTTCTATGTGGTATTCCTTTGCAACGTATTCCTGCCCGTCAACTGCAGCGGAATGCAGTGCCTGTACCCGCATATCGAGGGTGTTGTTCAGCTGCGCAGGATTCATAATATGCCATTGCCGCTCATAGAATTCCAGATTCAGTGTTGCACTTACCGTTACACTGTACTTTTGTTTTGCGTCCGCACTCACGGTTCCGAGGGCACTCCAGAAGGCATCATCCGTTATTTCTTTCCGGAAGTGCCCGTTTTCATCATAGATTTCTTCCACGCGGGCAGCGGCAGCAACCTTCTGTGCCAGAGCTTCGGTTACCGCTTGTTTCAGCGGCTGCGCAAACAGCTCGGTATCCGGGCAGGTAATATAAACCGTCACGACCGACTTTAAATCTTCTGTTTCCGCTTTGCTGATCTGGAAAGACCAGGCTTTCTGCAGAAAGCTGAACAGAAGCCTTCCCTCCGGGGTAGACGGTTCACAATCCAGAAAAAGCCGGGAACCGTCCGTCGAAAGCGTAAAACGTTCTCCATTTACCCCGGTATCAATCCCGTTCATATACTCCACCACAACGCTCTCCGGCGGCGGTGCATTTTTCAGGCCCATCCCCTGAAAAATCCCGCCGGGAGCGCTGAATCCTCCTTCTGCAAGCAGCGCCTGCGGCGTCGCCTGAGATGAAAAGATATAGAAAAGATTGAGCACACCGCAGGTCAGCAGCAGAAGGATTCCGGCTATCAGGGCAAGAACTGCTGTGGTATCTTTTTTCATTCTTTTCGGCTGATTCAGAAATCAGCGTTGCCGGTGGTACGCGGATGAAGCTCGACATCCCTGATGTTGCTTACCCCCGTAAGGTACATCACCATTCTCTCAAACCCGAGCCCGAACCCCGCATGGCGGCAGGATCCATAGCGCCGTAGATCAAGGTACCACCAGTAATCTTCTTCTTTGAGCCCGAGCTCTTCCATCCTCGCCTTCAGAACTTCCAGCCGTTCCTCACGCTGGCTTCCGCCGATGATCTCACCGATCCCAGGTACCAGGCAGTCTGCCGCGGCAACGGTCTTTCCGTCATCATTGAGGCGCATATAAAATGCCTTGATTTCTTTCGGATAATTCGTGACGAAAATCGGTTTCCGGAAGACTTCTTCCGTGAGATAACGTTCATGTTCTGTCTGCAGATCAATGCCCCACTCGACCGGATATTCAAATTCTTTTCCGCTCTTTTGGAGAATATCCACAGCCTCGGTATAGGTAATTCTTCCGAATTCATTGTCTGCTACGTTTCTCAGCCGGTCTACCAGCCCTTTGTCCACAAACTTATTGAAAAATTCCATCTCCTGCGGGCAATGCGCAAAAACATAGTTGATGATATATTTTACCATTGCCTCCGCAAGCTCCATATCATCTTCCAGGTCCGCAAAGGCTATCTCCGGTTCAATCATCCAGAATTCCGCTGCATGGCGCTGTGTATAGGAGACTTCTGCGCGGAACGTCGGGCCGAATGTATAGACATCTCCAAAAGCCATGGCAAAATTTTCACAGTTCAGTTGGCCGGAAACCGTCAGATTTGTTTCTTTTCCGAAAAAGTCTTTGCTGTTATCTACCGTTCCGTCCTCTTTCAGGGGGAGATTGTTGAGATCCAGCGTTGTGACGCGGAACATTTCTCCAGCACCTTCACAGTCAGAACCCGTAATAATCGGTGTATGGACGTAAACAAAGCCTCTGTCACGGAAAAATTCGTGGATAGCCTGTGCCGCTGCTGCACGTACCCGGAAAGTTGCTGAAAACAGGTTTGTGCGGGGGCGCAGATGCTGAATAGTGCGCAGGAATTCCACACTGTGCCTTTTCTTCTGAAGAGGATAATCCGGAGTCGAAACGCCTTCTACCGTTATCTCTTCCGCTTTCATTTCGAAGGGCTGCGGGGCATCCGGCGTGAGAACGATCCTGCCGCGGCAGATCAGGGCGGCTCCGACATTCTGTTTTGCAATTTCGTCATAATTGGTAAGCGCTTCACGCTCAAAAACAACCTGAAGCGGTTTGAAACAGCTTCCGTCGTTTAGTTCGATAAAACCAAAGTTCTTGATATCACGGATGGTTCTTACCCAGCCGCACACCGTAATCGTCTGCCCGTCAAAAGCAGCCGCATCGCCATATATGCCGGATATTCTCTGACGCTTCATAAAGCACCTCTTTCTGTTCTTTTCATGAATAATGAACTATTATACTCATGTTTTACCGTTTTTTCAATTCCTGTTTTCATTAAAAAATCAGCTGTACAGGGCGGTGGTAATTAACAAGGGTTATTTCCTGATGTCTGCCGCCTTCCTCTCCGTCACGGGTCCAGGCAACTGGATGATCAAATGTGAACTTTGCTTTTCTGGTATGCAGGATAATCAGCTTGTCCCCGTCAAACCGGCCGGAAAGCACAGACGAAAGGATTTCTCCGAATCCACCCACATCTTTCGGGTCTTTCACAAGTACAAGTTCCGAATACCCGTCTCCAAGGCTTACCATGCTTTCTTTCAGTTTTACAATTCCAGCAACGGAAACAGAGTTGGACATGCTTCCGTACACAAGATCCGTATCGATGATCCCGTCGTCAAATTCCACGCGGGTATGCACGGTCTCAATATAGGGCACTTCTGCCATTCCCTGCAACACATAGGCCAGGTGGCCAAGCATATTTTTCTGATCCTGCGGGGTGGAATAGCTTACATTGGTAAAGGCTCCGAATCCCGCGATATAGGCAAAATACTGGTCTTCTCCGAATCCTCCCACATCATACGGGTGAGGCTCTCCGTTCAGGATCTGTTTTGCCGCTCCGACCGTGTCGTTTTTCGGAATGCGCAGTGTCGAGGCAACATCATTTGCCGTTCCCATAGGAATATATCCGACCGGGGGAGGGTTCTCCAACTTCATCAACCCGGAAAGAACCTCACTGAGCGTCCCGTCCCCGCCTACACAGGTAACAACATCAAACTCTTTTCCGTATGTCTCTGCAAATGCCGTCGCATCGCCTTTTGCTGATGTGAAATAGAGCGAAGGTACATATCCGTTTTGTGCAAAAAGCCTCATCGCTTCCCCGAAATTCAAGGCATATCCGCCTCGGCCTGCCACAGGGTTCACGATGATCATCATTTTTTTCTGCATTTCGTCCCTCTATGAAAAAGAGGCGCAGAACTCTGCGCCTCTTGATTGCTTTTAAAAAGATTTGATATTACATTTCGTTAAGTTTCTGTGTCAAAGCTGACTTTTTATGTGCTGCATTGTTTTTATGCAACAGCCCTTTGCCAGCAGCGCGATCGACAGTCTTAACTGCAACTTTATAGGCGTTGGCAGCGGCATCTTTATTGCCTTCGGCAACGGCTGCATCAAACTTTTTCATCATGGTCTTGAGCTCCGTCTTGTCGGCACGGTTCTTTGCACGCAGCTCCTTTGACTTTTCATCTCTTTTTGCAGAAGATTTAATATTGGCCATGTTCCGGTTGCACCTCCTCCTAAAAAATTGCGCAATTACATCGCGTTTAGAGATTATAGCAAAATACATACAAAAAAGCAAGCATTTTTTTATTTTTTTCTCTATTTTTTTATCTTGTATTGTGCTGTTTTTAACTATACAAGATCTTGTATTTTCATCTGTTGTTTCACGTGAAACAATCCGTTCCTGCCATTAAAATGCAATTTAAGAAAATGTTTCACGTGAAACATTGCACTATGCAGCCGTATAAAACAATTGCATTCCACCTCTGTTGCTGTTATAATGCTCGTGCATATAGTGCATATAGCAGAAAAGGATTTTAGGTATGGCCAAGATTGTTGCAATTGCAAATCAAAAAGGCGGAGTGGGAAAAACGACAACCTGTGTCAATTTATGTGCCGCTCTTACTCTCCGCGGGAAAAAAATTCTTCTGGCTGACTGTGATCCTCAGGGCAATGCTACCTCCGGAATGGGAATTGACAAAAACAGTTCTCCCGGTATGTATGAGCTGCTGATTTCCGGGGCAGATATTTTTTCCTGCATTTGTTCCACCCCTTACGGCGACGTTATTCCGGCCGGAAGGAATCTCGCAGCTGCATCTCTTGAGCTGGATGAAGTAGAAACCCGGGAGAACACCCTGCGCAGTGCCCTGATTAAACTTTACAGTGACTACGACTACATTCTCATTGACTGCCCGCCTTCCCTTGAGATGCTGACGGTCAATGCCCTTGTCGCTGCCGACAGTGTCCTAATCCCCATGCAGTGTGAGTATTATGCACTGGAAGGGATTGTAGATTTAATTACCAGCATTAAACTATGCAAAAAAAGGCTGAACCGCCGTCTTGAAATAGAAGGAATCGTCCTTACAATGTATGATTCCCGCATGAATTTAACGGCGCAGGTTGCAAATGAGCTGAAGCGATTTCTTCCCCAAAAGGTTTATAATACTGTGATTCCTCGCAGTGTCAGGCTTTCAGAAGCTCCGAGCCACGGAAAACCCGGAGTAATTTACGATTCCTCCAACCGCGGCAGCAAAGGATATCTGGCTTTGGCGGAAGAGTTTCTGAATAAACAAGTTTAAAAAGGATGGTTTTATGGCAGCAAAAGACAGAAAAGCACTGGGAGCTGGATTAAGCGCCCTGTTCGGTGATCTTTCCCCCGGCGGTGAAGAGATGACAACCCTGCCGCTCTCCCGAATTGAGCCGAGAGAAGAACAGCCGAGAGAACTCTTCGATGAGGACTCTCTGCAGACTCTTGCCGACTCCATTGCACGATACGGCGTTCTTCAGCCAATCACTGTGCGTCTGCAGAATTCCGGATATTACCAAATTATTGCCGGAGAGCGGCGTTGGAGAGCAGCGCGTATGGCAGGGCTTACAGAAGTCCCTGTCAGGATCATCGAAGCCGACGACCGCACAACGGCGGAACTTGCTCTTGTGGAAAATCTTCAGCGGGAAGATCTGAACCCGATCGAAGAAGCCAAAGGTTATCAAACACTGATTGATGATTTCGGGCTTACGCAGGAAGAGGCGGCCAAAAGCGTTGGGAAATCCCGGCCGGCTGTTGCCAATGCGCTGCGTCTTCTCTCCCTTTCTCCTGAAGTTCTTCGCCTCGTGGAGAGCGGAGAATTGTCTGCAGGCCACGCAAGAGCTCTTGTTCCTTTACAGGACCCTGACGTACAGCTCCTTGCAGCAAAAGAAATCCTTTCAAAAGCTCTCTCTGTCAGAAAGGCGGAGTCGCTTGCTGCAAAGGTTCAAAATAAAAAAGTGACTTCCGAGACGGAACCAGCCGCTTCCGAACAAATAGATTATGCAAAAGAGGTTTCTGCTCTTTTGACTAAAAAGTTTGGCAGAAAAGTCCGTCTTGTGGAAGGAAGAAAAACCGGAAAAATAGAAATGGAATTCTATAATCCTAATGATCGCGAAGTCTTGCTTTCCCAGTTGAATTCTTTGAAATTTTAAATATTTTGGAAAGAGGAAAAAACCATGCTCGATATCAAGTTTGTAAGAGAAAATCCGGAGATCGTAAAAGAGAATATCAAAAAGAAATTTCAGAATGCCAAGCTTCCCCTGGTTGATGAAGTAATCCGGCTTGATGTGGAAAATCGCGCCGCCATTACAAAAGCCAGCGATCTTCGTGCTCAGAATAATGCTCTCAGCAAAGCCAACGGCCCTCTCTTTGGAAAGTTAAAGAAGGCACCGGAGGAGGAAAAAGCAGCCATCCAGGCACAGATTGACGAAAACATGGCTAAAGTAAAAGCAAACAACGAAAGCCTTGAAGACCTGGAGAAAAAAGAAAAGGAATATGCCGATCGTATTCATGCCATTATGCTGGTTATTCCGAATATCATTGATCCCTCCGTGCCGATCGGTCCGGATGACAGTGCAAATGTGGAAGTAGAGCGTTTCGGGGAGCCTATTGTTCCTGATTTTGAAATCCCCTACCACACGCAGATTATGGAAAGCCTGAACGGCGTCGATATGGACGCAGCTGGCCGTGTTTCCGGAAACGGTTTCTATTATCTGATGGGAGATGTGGCAAGACTGCATTCCGCCGTTTTGGCTTATGCCCGCGATTTTATGATTAACAAGGGCTTTATCTACTGCATTCCTCCCTTCATGATCCACGGAAATGTTGTGGAAGGCGTTATGAGCCAGACCGATATGGAATCCATGATGTATAAAATCGAAGGCGAAGATCTCTATCTGATCGGCACCTCCGAACATTCCATGATCGGAAAGTTTATCGACCAGATCATCCCGGAAGAATCCCTCCCGCAGACGCTCACCAGCTACTCTCCCTGCTTCCGCAAGGAAAAAGGCGCTCACGGGATTGAAGAGCGCGGTGTTTACCGGATCCACCAGTTTGAAAAACAGGAAATGATTGTTGTCTGCAAACCGGAAGATTCTATGGCATGGTATGAAAAGATGTGGCGCTTCTCCGTAGAGCTGTTCCGCAGCCTCGATATCCCGGTGAGGCAGCTGGAATGCTGCTCCGGTGATCTGGCTGACCTCAAGGTGAAATCCTGCGATATCGAAGCATGGTCTCCCAGACAGCAGAAATATTTTGAAGTCTGTTCCTGCTCCAACCTCGGAGATGCCCAGGCACGCCGCCTGAAAATGCGGGTACGGGGAGAAGATGGCAAAATGTATCTCCCACATACGCTGAACAATACCGTCGTTGCTCCTCCGAGAATGCTGATTGCCCTGCTTGAGAACCATCTGCAGGCAGACGGCTCTGTTACTGTCCCGGAAGTGCTCTGGCCATACATGGGCGGAACCAAAGTTCTCACTCCGAAAAAATAAGGAATCCAATCCTATATTTCTGCCGGCAGAAGCTCTTTTCTGCCGGTTTTTTCTATTTTTATAATAATAAACCTTAGTTGTTTTTAGTCTCTTTTCTTTTCTTTTTCCTACATTATTATATTTATACTTGCATCTTCTTCTGTCTTTTGGTATAATAAATTGGTTATTCAGAAACTTGAAAAATGAGGTTTCTCCCTATGAATTCTGTTCAGGATATTTGGAATGAGATAATGAAAATTCTTTCCAAAAAGCTTACCCCTACGGCTATTCAAACCTGGTTTTCAGAATGCAAGCCGATCGACTGGGACAACAGCAGGCTGATACTATGTGCAAAAAATGAATTTACGCAGAGTATTCTGATCAGTCGCTTCAGCAATATCATAAAAGAAGCTCTTTACGACGTTTTTTCCAGTGACTGCGAAGTGACTATTCTTGCCGGAGAGGATGAACTTCAGGACTATCTGGAGACAAAAGAACCGTCCTCCAAAAACGATATGCTCCCGGAAATGCAGGGTTTTACCTTTGATAGATTTATTGTCGGTAATTCCAACCGTTTTGCCTATGCTGCGGCAAAAGCCGTAGCGGAACATCCGGGAGGGCAGGATTATAATCCTCTGTTTATTTACGGGAATTCCGGTCTTGGAAAAACGCACCTTCTTTTTGCAATCGGCCAAGCTATCCATGAGCAATATCCGAAAAAAAGAATTGCTTATGTCAAAGGGGATGATTTTACAAATCGCCTGATAAATTCTCTCCAAAACCGTAAAATGCAGGAGTTCAGAGAAGAATTCAGAAAAGTAGATCTCCTGCTGGTAGATGACATTCAGTTTATTGCCGGCAAACAGTCAACTCAGGAAGAATTTTTCCATACTTTTAATTCCATTTACGAAGCAGGAAATCAAATAGTCATCACCTCTGACCGGCCTCCCCTCGAAATGTCACTTCTGGATGACAGACTCCGCACAAGATTTGAAGGCGGTGTTATGGCGGATGTTCAGCCGCCGGACCTTGAAACAAGAATGGTGATTATCAGAAATAAAGCTGCTCAGCTCGGTTTGATTCTCTCGGAGGAAGCTGTTTTCTATATAGCAAACAACATCACGGCAAATATTCGCCAGCTGGAAGGTGTTATCAAAAAACTGACAGCTTACAAGGAAATTCTGAACGAAGTTATTACAACAGAGTCCGTAAGACGAGCAATAGAAGATGTGATTCGAACCGGGAATGATATTCCAAAACCGGATAAAATTATAAAAGAAACCAGCCGTTATTATTCCATCAGCGAAGAGGAAATCCGCGGGCAGAATAGATCCAAACAACCGTCAGAAGCGAGACAGGTTGCCATGTATCTTATGAGATCGTTAACCAATCTCTCTCTAAAGGAAATAGGAGAACAATTTGAAAACCGGAATCATGCAACTGTTCTCTCTTCAATTCGTAAAATTGAAGAAGTCCTGAAAACAGACTCCGCTATGGCATTAAAAATCCGGGATATCAGTTCCAATATTAATTCTGTCTGAACTTTTGTTTTCCACTTTTTTCTGTTGAAAAGTCTATTTTTCTCTGTTCAGTATTTTTATTTCGTTTTTTCTGATGTTTTTTCACTCTGTTTTCACATTTTTTAAACATGAAAAAACAGCCTGATATTTATCTTTTCTCTGTCTTTCCACATAAATTTTTATTACTACTTGTTCTTCTATAAAGAAAACTAATTAATCTATATATCAAAACTACAGGAGAATGCCATATGAAATTTACAATTGAAAAAGCAGCTCTTCAGAATACCGTACTTATTTCAGCAAGAGCCGTCCCTTCCAAAAGCCCGATCTCTGCTCTCGAAGGTTTAATGATTGAAGCCGGAACGAAAATAACGGTAACCGGATACGATCTGAAAAAAGCAATTTATTCCACCGTTGATGCGGATGTTGAAGAATCAGGTGTTATGGTTGTCAATGCCAGATTCTTTACGGAGCTGATCCGTCGTCTTCCCGACGGTATGGTAACGATCGTCTGCGATGATAATAACAATATCAATGTCAGATGCGGCAAGAGCGAATATAACATTCCCGGTCTTGATTCCAGAGATTATCCGGAAATGCCGAGATTCAGTGAAATAAAAAAGATTGAAATTCCTCAAAACGTCCTCGCCAATATGATCAGCAGAACACTCTTTGCTGTTTCAAAAGAGGAAATACGCCCTGTTTATACAGGAACCCTTTTTGAGATCGAAGACGATGAATTGACACTTGTTTCTGTCGACGGATACAGGCTTGCCAGAAGAATAGAAAAAATTGAAAGTTCCAGGCTGGAAAACTGCAGCTTTGTTGTTCCGGGGTTTGCTTTGTCTGATATTGAAAAGATCTGTGAAGACAGCGATGAACCTGCAGCAATTTCAGTAGGGGAAAAGCATATTTCCTTTACAATGGGGTCAACAGTTGTAATAACACGCCGTCTGGAAGGGGATTTTCTGAACCATAAAAAATCAGTTCCGGAGAATTTTCGTTTTATTGTCAAAGTAGATCGGCAGGAGATTCTCTCGGCAATCGATCGCGTTTCTCTTGTTCTGAGCGATAAAACAGGCAGCCCTGTAAGAATGCTTTTTGAAGACGGCACGATAGACTGCAAGTGTATGACACCGGTCGGAAAAGCAGAAGATGTATGTCTCTGTGAAGGTAGCGGAGAGGGGATAGAAATTGGCTTTAACGACAAATACCTGCTGGATGCCCTGAAAGCGGCAGAAAAGGAAGAGATTCTTTTCTGTCTCAACACTCCCTCTTCTCCCTGTATTATAAAAGCAGCAGACGGAACAAACAACTTTACCTATATGATTCTCCCCGTTCGCCTCCACGTATAAAGAAAGGTCTTCAGAATGGAAGAAATCAATATTTCTACAGAATTTATCAAACTGGATGCACTATTGAAGTTTTCTGCCCTTGCCGGAACCGGAGGAGAGGCAAAAAACATGATAGGGGAAGGGCTTGTCTCTGTGAACGGGGAAGTCTGTACCATGCGGGGAAAGAAGTGCTTTCCCGGTGATATTATTACAGTTCAGGGGCAGAAAATAAGAGTAATTCATGAGAATTAACAGGCTTGCGGTTACGGGATTCCGTAATTATGAGTGGGATACCATCAGTTTCAGCGGCGGAACGAATGTTATTTACGGAAGCAATGCGCAGGGGAAGACCAATCTGATCGAAGCTGTTTATCTGCTTGCCTACGGAAAGAGCTTTCGTACAAGATTTGATAAGGAGCTTGTCAATTTCGGTTATTCCTCCTCTGAAATACTGGCAGACGTAACCAGCCATGAAAGAGAGCAGACGGTAACGATTCAGATTAAGCCGGGTGTTCCCAAAAGGATCCTTGTAAACGGAGTAAAAAAGACAGCGAATGAACTTTCGCGGACGTTGAATGTTGTTCTCTTCTGTCCGGATGATCTGAATCTGATCAAAGAAGGCGCAGCGGTACGACGTAAGCTTCTGGATTCCGCAATCGGCCAGATTCGGCCGCAGTATAACGAGATTCTTTCGGAGTATAACCGTCTTTTTGACCACAAAACAAGGATTCTGAAAGACTGGCACGAAAAACCTTCTCTTCTGGATACTCTTGATGAATTTTCCGAAGGAATGTGCCGCTGCAGTGCAAAACTCATTCGGTACAGAGCTGCCTATACTTCTCGTCTCAGTGAAGCTTCTGCTCCAATCCACAGGGAGTTTTCCGGGAGCGGAGAAGAGCTGGCGATTCGTTATCAGACGGTCAGCACCGTTACAAATCCCTTCTCATCCGAAAAAGAGATCTATTATGAAATCTATGACCATCAGGAAAAACACCGTCGGGCGGAAATAGAAAGCGGGCAATGCCTCACAGGTGTGCACAAAGATGATCTCGAGATCACAATCAATGGGAACTCCGCCAGAAACTATGCCTCTCAAGGTCAGGCAAGAACGGCAGCCCTTTCCATGAAGCTTGCCGAGCGGGAAATCCTTCTTTCGGAAACGGGAGAATATCCGATCCTTTTGCTTGATGATGTATTGTCCGAACTGGATATGAAGCGGCAGGAATTTGTTCTGAACCGCATCGGCGGCGGACAGACGCTGATTACCTGCTGTGAAGATGAAGGCATTTCCAGCAGAACGGGAGGAAATGTCATCAATGTGGAAAATGGTAGGGTGAGGGCATGTACGTAGCAATCGGAAAAGAAAAACTCATATTTTCGAAAGACATTGTGGCTATTTTTGATCTGGATATAACTTCTCAGTCCTATCTGACGAGGAAATTTCTCAGAGAAGCGGAAAAAGCCGGGAATATTGAAAACGCAGCAGAAGATTTACCAAAATCTTTTGTTGTCTGTAAGGAAAAAGATAAAAATGTGGTCTATTTAAGCCAAATGGCAACGGCCACCCTTGCAAAGAGACTACAGTAAAGGGAAATAAACTATGGCAGAAAACATTGAAAAAGTAACACAGGAATATGATGCCGGTCAAATTCAGGTTCTGGAAGGGCTTGAAGCTGTCCGGAAGCGTCCCGGAATGTATATCGGCTCTACTTCTTCTTCCGGGCTTCATCATCTTGTGTATGAGATTGTGGACAACTCGATCGATGAAGCACTGGCCGGATATTGTTCTCATATAGAAGTAACCATAGAACCGGGGAACATCATCTCTGTCAGCGATAACGGGCGAGGAATCCCGGTAGATACGCAGGAACAGACGGGCAAATCCGCCCTTGAGGTCGTTTTTACCGTTCTGCATGCCGGCGGAAAGTTCGGCGGCGGAGGATACAAGGTATCCGGCGGCCTTCACGGTGTCGGAGCGTCGGTTGTCAATGCGCTCTCGGAATGGCTGGAAGTTCAGGTATACCGTGACGGGAAGATCTATCAGATGTCTTTCTCCCGCGGAGAAATCACGCAGCCGATTACTGTAGTTGGAAAAGCCAATAAAAGGGGAACATCAGTCCGATTTAAACCGGACGGGGAAATCTTTGATGAGCTGGTCTACAACTACGATATTCTTCATACCAGAATGCAGCAGCAGGCTTTTCTCAATGCAGGCGTTACGATTACTATCGAAGATAACCGCCCTGTGGAAGAATGGTACCCGGAAAAGAAAAGAGAAGAAGAAACACACCGGGATGTGCTCTGTTATGAAGGCGGGATTCGGGAATACGTTGCTTTTCTGAACAAGAATAAAACGCCTCTGAATGACCATATCATTTATATCGGCGGAGAAAAGGACGATACCTTTGCGGAAGTAGCCTTCCAGTATAACGACGGTTACACCACCCAGATTATTTCCTTTGCCAATGATGTCAATACGCCGGAAGGCGGCATGCATGAAACCGGATTTAAAACGGCACTAACCCGCGTGATCAATGATTACGGCAAAAAGAATAACATCATCAAGACGGATGCGGATAAACTGTCCGGCGATGATGTTCTGGAAGGAATTGCTGTTGTTATTTCCGTAAAACTGCCGGAGCCGCAGTTTGAGGGGCAGACGAAACAGAAACTCGGGAATGCTTATGTGCGCACGCTGGTAAGCAATCTGGTAGGCGAACAGCTCAGCGAATTTTTTGAAGAACATCCTGCCGTTGCCAAAGTAATTCTGGAAAAGGCGATGATGGCAAGCCGTGCCCGCGAAGCAGCAAGAAAGGCAAAAGAATCTGTCCGTCGGAAAACAGGGCTGGAGAGCGGCCAGATGCCGGACAAACTGCAGGACTGCAATGAAAAAGATCCCTCACTCTGTGAAATCTACATTGTTGAGGGTGATTCCGCTGCCGGTTCTGCCATCCAGGGCAGAGACAGCAGGTTTCAGGCAATTCTGGCCATGTGGGGCAAGATGCTCAACGTGGAAAAAGCCAGGGCAGATAAAATCTACGGCAACGATAAGCTGTACCCGCTCATCGTGGCTCTTGGCGCCGGAATCGGAGAAGAATTCAACATGGAGAAGCTCCGCTACCACAAAATTATCATTATGGCGGATGCCGATGTTGACGGGTCTCATATTCGTACGCTTTTGCTTACGTTCTTCTTCCGTTATATGCGCCCGCTGATTGAATGCGGCTATGTCTATTCTGCTGTTCCTCCGCTTTACAAGCTGACGCGCGGCAAACAGCAGCGTGTTGCCTATTCCGATGACGAGAGAGATAAGATTTCCTCTGAAATGCGCGGAGATAATCCGAATCAGAAAATTGACATCTCCCGTTTTAAAGGTCTTGGTGAAATGGACCCGCACGAGCTGTGGGAGACGACGATGGATCCCGAACGCAGGTCGCTGCGTCGGATTACGCTCAACGATGCCATTGAGGCCGACCAGGTCTTCACGGTTCTGATGGGAGAAGAGGTTGAACCCCGCCGTGAATGGATTGAAGAAAACGCAAAATACGTCGTCAACCTTGATATTTAAGGAGAACCTTTATGGCACATAAGAGAGATTACAAGCCTGAAGATATTGCTTTTCCAAATCAGGTCATCACAACCTCTGATCTGGTCAGCGAAATGCAGAAGAGCTATATCGACTATGCAATGTCGGTTATTATCGCCCGTGCGCTTCCCGACGTGCGTGACGGGCTGAAGCCTGTGCACCGCAGAATCCTTTATACGATGTATGAAGGCGGCCTGACATCAGATAAGCCGTTTAAAAAATCTGCGACCTGCGTTGGCGATGTTCTGGGTCACTACCACCCTCACGGAGATGCATCTGTCTATGATGCAATGGTGCGTCTTGCACAGGATTTCTCCATGCGGTATATGCTGGTGGATGGACACGGCAACTTCGGTTCGGTGGATGGAGATCCTCCCGCTGCCTATCGATACACGGAAGCACGTCTTTCCAAGATTTCCAATGAAATGCTTCGCGATATCGACAAGGAAACGGTTGACTGGGATCCGAACTTTGATGAATCCCGCAAAGAGCCCCGTGTACTTCCGTCCCGTTTCCCCAACCTTCTGGTCAATGGTTCCAGCGGTATTGCAGTCGGTATGGCGACGAATATTCCGCCCCACAACCTCACGGAAGTCATCAATGCCTGTGTCTGTGTGCTGGACAATCCGGATGCTACACTCAGCGACCTGATGGAGCACGTCCAGGGGCCGGATTTTCCGACGAGAGGAATCATTATGGGCCGCTCCGGGATCCGGCAGGCCTATGCAACCGGCAGAGGGAAAATCGTCGTCCGTGCGCGCACGGAGTTTGAAGAATACGGCAAGGAAAAACGGATCCGCATCATCGTCACGGAGCTGCCCTATCAGGTCAACAAGCGCAAGCTGATCAAAAATATTGCCGACCAGGTGCACGAAAAGCGCCTGGAAGGGATCTCCGACCTCCGCGATGAGACGGACCGCAACGGTATGCGTATCGTTATTGAGCTCAAACGCGATGCCAACCCGCAGGTTGTGCTCAACCGTCTCTTTGCGCAGACGGAGCTGCAGTCCGGTTTTTCCATCAATATGCTTGCACTCGTCAACAACCAGACGCAGCCGAAGATCCTGTCTCTCCGGCACATTCTCGATGAGTACCTTACCTTCCAGGAGGATCTGATCGTCCGCCGCACCAGATTTGATCTGCGGAAGGCGGAAGAACGGGCGCATTTACTCGAAGGGTTGCTGATTGCGCAGGACAATATCGATGAAGTGATCCATATCATCCGCACCAGCTACGACAATGCCAAGCAGCGTCTGATGGAGCGGTTTCAGCTGGATGATGATCAGGCTCAGTATGTATGCGATATGCGTCTGATCCAGCTGCAGGGGCTAAACCGGGAAAA